>JBBRMC010000374.1:0-4474 GCA_038231055.1 Leptolyngbyales cyanobacterium | reverse complement strand
GCGAGAGCCAAGTGCGTAGCGTTGGGATTGTTGGAGAGGATGAGCCACACCGAGTTAAGCGTACCCGTGACGTTTGAAGGAGAAGCATCATGACCTCTTTCTACAAACTCACCAATGAAGAATGGCTTCGTGCAGTACACGCGCTGACGGAAAGCCAAAAGGATCTTCTCCTCTACCTGCGAACGCTTGACCCGTTTGGTGATCGAGAACTAGATCTAGGGGTCAGAGAGCTTGCCAGGATTCTCGGTTGCAACGCCAGCACCATCAGCCGAGCCTTAACCGTTCTCAAAGAAAAGGGATACATCGACCTAGAAATGGTTCGGGTCAGGGTGAAAATTAAGGACTCGTGTAAAGACAGAGAGGTGTTGCGCCCATGCAACAGTGTTGCGTCAGAACAACACTTGCGATCGCCACGCAACGATCGCGGCACAGAAACAACAGACGACGCACAGAAACAACACTTGCGATCGCCACGCAACGATCGCGACGCAGAACCCTTGCCAGCAGAGACTTCCAGATCGCCTCATACTATTCAGACTAATCAGACTAATAAAACTCTCTCAGACTCACAGACACCCGCCAAAAACCGAGAGAGAGATGCTGATTTATTTGATCAAGATGGGGAACCGATCGAGCCTTACAAAGCTTGGTTAATTAGAAAAGCGGATAAACTGCCTAACCCGATCGGCATCATCGAACTGTGGTTAGAAAAGAACGCACGTAAACCCGCACTGATCAGGGCTTATCGCCAGATTGAAAGCCAAAGTTCCGCGCCGCCGCCCCCGCAAGATAATTTAAATTCTGTGATTGCTGGAATTGACGCAGAGTTAGCGCGGTTGAGTTGGAGCCGTGACCAGGCGATCGCCCACATGGTTGAGTGTTTTGAATGGCGGAAAATTGCTTTTGATCGCATCGTCGATGATGACCTGTTAGCCCTTCTCAATGAGCTTGAGCAGATGGAAAGTGAGGGTGATGTATGAACTACTCATCTCGCACCCTGAAAGGCTTACAACTGTCATTACTGCCAACGGTTGATCCCTGCTTGGTTCAGAACTTCCGATTAAAGGAGACGATCGCGCCAAACTTCGACGAGTCTTTTACAGAAAAGAGTGCTGGGGGGTTCGTCTATGTAGTTCGCGACACTTATCGAGGCTTATACAAAATTGGCTTCTCTAGAACAGTTGATCGGCGATTAATCTCTTTGCAGGCAGGCTCACCCGTTCCGTTAACGTTGCTGTTTTACGTGAATGGCAACCGAAACTTTGAAAAGTATGTTCATCAAACCTTTGCCCAGTACAACACTCATAACGAATGGTTTGATCTCAGTGCGGTTCCTCAATCTCAGATTACGTCTGAATATTTTCTTGAACTATTTGAGAAATTTCAGAAGGAGAGACAGGAAAAATCAGCGCAAACCTTACCCCCTGAAAGGCGAATTTCGCAACGTAATCTAGGTGATGCTGCTCACGGCTGGATCGAATTTCATCAGGTGAAGCGGCAGCGCAAAAATGGGGATGTCTGGGAATGTAAACAGGCTTGGTTGCACTGGGAAGAAAAAGGGAGGAAGCGATCGCGCTACATTCCCAAGGCGAAATATGCAGATGTTGAGCAGTCTGTTTATGAGTTGAAAGCCTCTGTTGAGGTGACATTGAAACTGTTGGAGAAGAAGAAATGAGCCGCTATCAAATCCCCACAATCCACCGAACTCATGAGGCGTTTGTTGGTTGGGATGCGCCGATGACGACATTTTTCGCGCAGGTGTTCGATCGCAACGTTAAAGACCGAGATGAACAGCTTCTTTTGTGGATGGGTGAAGCGAGGGCTTGGGCACGGTGAGAAATTGCCACTCTCTCAGGCTGCTAACAGATCAACCCCGAAGCTTTTGCTCCTCAATATACTTTCTAACCGCCTCTTCTGAAACGCCTCCTACCGTTGCATAATAAGCTCCATCAGACCACATTCCAGATCCCCAAAACTTGCGCTTCTTCAGGTCAGAGAACTGAGTAAAAAGCTTAACGGCTGAAATCGATTTGACGGTTTTAACAACCTCAACAGGCGCGGTTGTGTGGTCAAGCTGCACAAACAAGTGAACATGATCCGGCATCACTTCAAGACTGTGCAGTGTCCATCCATAAGTCTTGCAAGTTTCCCCAATAATTTGCTTAAGCTCCACCTCAATCGCCCCTGAAAGAACTTGGTGACGATACTTTGGGCAAAAGACGATGTGATAGCCAAGGCAGTGTTTTGCGTGAGAAGATGACACAATTTTCATAAACTATTGCATATTAGCTAAATATATAAGATAGTAGAATGATACTATAAAATGCGCCTGATGAGGTGGTGTAAACACCTCATCAAGACGACTTCCCTCAATGTTGAGCAAACCAACAAAGGAGCAAATTAATCATGCCAGATTTTTCAAGGAAACGGCTTTTCAGCCTGTGTGCGATCTTGGTGTCGCTAACAGCCTGTGAACCGAACGAGTATACAGCCGTGCCTGTAGGGGCAGGCGGGGCAGGCGGAAATGGTGGGCAGTCATATCAGGCTCCTGCTCAGAACCCTCAAGCGCCGATGCCGATTGAAGACCCAGAAGAAGAAGCTAACGCGATGGGCAACAACGCTCAAAATGGGCGGATTGTGATTGCTCGAAGTGCGAGTCACGCACAGAGTCGATGCGCTCAATACGCGGGTACTCGCAGAACGGCTATGCCCGAAAAGCTGGGCAATGATCGTTGGAGATGTCGTTACTACTAGGAGAAAAATCATGCTTTTGACTACATCGGAAATGTCGTTAGATTTGCAGCAAAACGAAATCGTGTTTTACGTTGATTTGCCGCAAGGCGATCCCACTTCTGTGATTGAGGAACTCAAAGCGCTAGGGTACAGCCCAGAACCAAAACATTACACCTGGTATCGGGACGGAGACTCGCATCAGCCTGTTCATGAAACCTGCGCTTTGCTTCACCGCTCAATCAATCCTGATGCAGAAGCCCTACTTTCACTACTGCAAGTTCAGTGGGACAAACTATACGAACGATTTGGGGGAAGTGTAGCGCTTGTCATGGGGACAGACGACTAGCCATGATGCGAACCGTTTCCATTCCCGTCAACTTGCCCTCTGAACGGTTTTTGCCGCTCATGGGTAAGTGTGCAGAGATATTCAATGCACACGTTGATTGGGCATTGGCAAACAACACGTACAACAAAAACAGGGCACACCGGGATCTCTACGCCGACCTGCGGCTAAAGTATCCGGGTGTGCCTTCTGCGTTGCTGCAAACGGTTCGTGACAACGCGATGGAAGCGGTCAAGGCAACCAAGTTCAAGCGCACTCCTCGCAAGAAGCCTACATCAGGACTGAGATACGATAAGCGCACCATGACGCTTCGCGGCAATCAGTTAACGCTTTCCTGCATGGGTAAGCGTGAGGCGATTGTTCTTAACGTTCCTGAATACTTCAGAGAAATGTTTGAGAACTGGGATTTTAAGGGCGCGACTCTGACCTACTCCAAACACAAGAAGCAATTCTGGGTGAGGTTGATTTTTGAAGCTGAAACCCCAGAGTTGCAAGAGTCTGGAGAGGTGCAGGGTATCGATAGAGGGCTGTACCACTTGGCTTCTACGTCCGATGGTCAGTTCTTTTCAGGCTCAAAGATTCGGGCGACCCAACGCCGTTACTTGCACAATCGAAAAACACTCCAACAAAAAGGCACTCGTTCTGCTAAACGTCGCTTGCGGGCGATGTCTGGACGCGAGAAGCGGTTCATGAAGGATGTGAATCATTGCGTGAGCAAGCAGTTAGCCAATCAACCTCAATTCTCGATCTTTGTGTTGGAAGACCTTTCAGGCATCCGCACCCAAAGACGGGGAAAGAAGATGAACAAATGGCTGTCTAGCTGGACTTTCTACCAGTTGGAACTGTTTCTGGCTTACAAGTCAGAGCGGTTAGGGAAGCAAATCAAGTTTGTGGATGCGCGATACACCAGTCAGAAGTGTAGCGTTTGCAAACACATTGCACGTACCAATCGAACAAAATCCCGATTCCATTGCCGCAATTGTGGTCACAAGATGCACGCGGATACCAACGCTGGCATCAATATTCGGGATAGCTATATTCTCTCTGCTGCTGCTAGTCAGTCGGTAGAGCAGGCTGCTGTCAATCAGCCGTATGTTTCGGGCACAGCTTGTGCTTAGTTACAAGCCCCATCCCCTTGTGGGTGGGGTAGTTGACTTGGGATGGTTCTACAGAACTGCCAGGAAGCGCACCTGTGAATAATGATGTTCCGTTTTAGGTGAAGCCATGCCAATGCAGCGAAATCTCTATCCTGAAGACTGGGACGCGATCGCCCACATGGTTAAAATCGAATCTGATTGGAAGTGTGAGGAGTGCGGTAAGGAGTGCAGAGAACCCGATGAAGACTTGATCGACTTCACTATCAGAACGTCTGGAGGCAGACATAGTAAAGCAGATTAT
>JBBRMC010000373.1:0-4478 GCA_038231055.1 Leptolyngbyales cyanobacterium | reverse complement strand
GATCGTGAATGTAGTGCGGCGATCGGCTGTCATGCAAGTTGCCCAAGTGTCCCCAGCCGATATCAAGCTGCCCACCCTGATCGAGAAATGCTTTAAACTGACCCATCAAAGCAGGCTCAAACGTAGCAGGGTCAGGGTAAGGAAACACCACAATCAGTCGCGATCGTGCCATCTTGAGGGCATCGTCTAGTGCCTGTCTGCTCGATTGTGGCTTGGCACGATCGGGGTCATACGCCGCTTTGAGATTAAACACTAGCTCATATTCAGCACCCACCTGAGGAGCAGGCACTTGACCATCAACCACGGCATCGACCTGAGACTGAAGATTTGCCAGGGTAGTTTCTGTCCACTCTAGCCGGGTGGTCAAATATTTCATCTGACTCTGCAAAGCGCTCTTATCGAGGATTTGAGGCAATTGATTGATCCAGTCGCCTAAGTCTTTTTGCTGTCGATCGAGACTCTGCGTAAACTGCCGCACCGTCGAAAACTGCTGCTGGAGCTTTCCTAATTGACGGTTTACCGTTATCTGTATTTCGGCGTGCAGTTTGGTCAAATCTTCGCCACTGGGCAGCCCGTTGAGACGTTTTTCTAGAGTCGCGATCGTGTCTCTCATCTCGTTTAAGACGGATTCAGGAACTCCTGTAACGCGAGGCAGCGACTCACCTTGCTCATGTTTTAAGCTCAACCAAGCCGATAGTGTGTCCATCTGCTTGCGGGCGATTAAGTTCATCGACCGCATCGGGGCGACGGTCTGCTCTAGCGCCTGACCTTGCTGACGAATTTTCTCGACATCTGCCATGAGACGCGCCATTTCGCGCCGAGACACCAGATCGCTCATGACTTTGATTAATCCGTCTACATCTTGGCGCAGGGTGGTTGCGTCAAAGGGCTGCGGCAGCGCATTTAGCCGACGATTGAGATGATTGATTTGGTCTTGCAGCCCTCTAGGAATACTCTGTCCTGATGATTTGGGCAACTCGTTGAGCTTGACTTTTAGGTGAGAAATTTCAGTTTGGAGTTGCCCGATCGTGGCTTCGACTGTCTCGACTCGGTGACTATTATTAGCAACTCGTGTCACGTCGCTAGTGACTGATGCAACCGATTCGGCAAGCTGTGACGACTTGCTGCGAAGATGAGTCAGATCTTGCTGAATTTGTCTAAAATCATGAGCCTCGATCGCGGCAAGACGCTGAGATAGATTTTGCTGAACTTGCTCGATCGCGAGATCGCTGCGCTGCAAAACAGTCTTTCTCAGATTTGCGAGGTCTGAGAACTTGGGCAATGCCTGAACTTGCTGATCGAGAGAATTAATGTTTTGAGAGAGTCGCTGATCAAGCTGCTCAAGACTAACTTTGGCAGAGTTTTGAACTTGCTGATCGAGACGACGACGATTGACCAAATTCAGCAACAATAGAAAGGAGAGCGGTGCAGCAGTAAAGGCAAGCTGTTGAGACGCGATCGAGGCGACAGACCCGACTCCTGAGCCTGCCCACAGCACGTATTCTGTAACGTCTAGCCATTTTCCGTTGTTCATCGCGCCCCCGTGCCCCTGATTCCGTAAACTATAAGTGGTAGTAAGATGCTTGCTGAGTCGCCATTTACACAGTGATTACTGAAAGGCACCATTCCCTTCTACAGCAGTCGCCACTCCAAATCAGGAAATTGCACCTGATGATCGTCCATTTTTTCAACTGTCCCATTACCTGACCAATTCTTATGTCTCAACTTCGTGCGCTGATTTTTGATGTTGATGGCACTCTTGCTGACACCGAGCGAGACGGGCACCGAGTGGCATTTAACCGCGCGTTTGCGGAAGCAGGACTAGATTGGGATTGGTCGATCGAGCTTTATGGCAAATTATTAGAAGTGACAGGTGGCAAAGAGCGGATTCTCTTTTATATCGACACCCATCAGCCGACCTTCGATCACCCTGCTGATTTGAAGTCATGGATTGCTAGCCTTCACGCGGCTAAGACTCGCCACTACAATCAATTATTAAAAGAGGGTGTGATTCCCCTGCGTCCAGGGGTGAAGCGACTGCTTGAAGAAGCACGAGCTGCCGGAATGAGACTCGCGATCGCCACCACGACCACGCCCGAAAATGTCACTACATTGCTCGAAGCGTCCCTCGCTCCTGATGGTTGCGACTGGTTTGAAACGATCGGGGCGGGCGATATTGTCCCTTGCAAAAAGCCTGCACCTGACATTTATCTTCACGTCTTAAAAGCTCTAAATTTGCAGCCTGAGGAATGTCTTGCTTTTGAAGACTCACAGCAGGGCTTAAAGTCTTCATTAGATTCAGGATTAAAGACGGTGATCACGCTGAACGACTACACCCGTGACCATAATTTTGCTGATGCCCATTTAGTCGTTGATCAGTTGGGCGAACCGGATGCGCCCTTTAAGGTTGTGTCGGGTCATGCAGGAGAGGTTAAATACTTTGATCTTGCGCTGGCTGAGTCTGTGCATCAATCGTCTTAGAGAATGGTTTTGATCCGCGATCGTTGCCCGTATTCACCCGTCCTGAAGTGAATTCCTGGCTAATGGAGAAAGTCCACTAAATTGGACTTAGGATTGTGGATTTAATAATGCCGGAAATTTGCCCTCATCCCCTAACCCTTCTCCCCAGGGAGAAGGGCTAGAATTCCGGTTCCCTCTCCTTTGGGGAGAGGGCTAGGGTGAGGGCGAGTCAACGGTGCAATGACCGACTTTATTTAATTCACGATCCTTAGAAACGGTTTCCAGCCTCTTCACTCTCTATGCCATAAGCCTAAAAAGCGACCCTGAATGTGACTTCAGGATCGCTTCTTAGTTGGTGAAAGAGGACTGTGATTAAGCGATCGATGCCATCTTCACATCGTTGTTTGCCAACAGTTCTTGCAGTTCTTCCGCATCTACCGTTTCTTTCTCAATCAGCAGTTCTGCTAACTGCTTCAAAACGTGACGGTTTTCGATGAGAACTTGCTTACAACGACGATAGGCTTGCTCGACTAAGCTCCGCACTTCGTCGTCGATCGTGGCAGCCGTTTCATCAGAAAAGTCACGCTCAGAGGCGATATCGCGACCCATGAACATATTGCCTTGCTGACGACCCAACGCCACAGGACCGAGACGATCGCTCATGCCAAACCGAGTCACCATCTGACGAGCAACCCGTGCCACTTGCTGAAGGTCATTTGATGCACCAGTAGTCACTTCTTCTTCGCCATAGACGAGTTCTTCAGCTAACCGACCACCCAGAGCGACTGCCATCTGGTTTTGCAGATACGAGCGGGAGTATAAGCCAGAATCCATCCGATCTTCGCTCGGCGTAAACCAGGTCAAACCTCCAGCACGACCACGAGGAATAATGCTGATTTTTTGCACTGGATCGTAGTCAGGCATCAACGCACCGACTAGCGCGTGACCCGCTTCGTGATAGGCGACTAACTCTTTGCGCTTTTCGCTCATGACGCGATCCTTCTTCTCAGGACCCGCCAAGACGCGATCGATTGCGTCGTTGACTTCATCCATTGAAACTTCGGTCAGGTTGCGACGAGCAGCGAGAATAGCCGCTTCGTTCAGCAAGTTAGACAGGTCGGCACCTGTGAAGCCAGGAGTTCGACGAGCAATTTTCTCAAGGTCAACGTCTTTTGACAGCGTTTTGCCGCGAGAGTGGACGTTGAGAATTTCGAGGCGACCTGCATAATCAGGGCGATCGACGACCACTTGACGGTCAAACCGACCCGGACGCAAGAGTGCAGCATCCAAAACATCAGGGCGGTTGGTTGCCGCAATGATGATGATTCCAGTGTTGCCCTCAAAGCCATCCATCTCAGTTAGCAACTGGTTAAGGGTTTGTTCGCGCTCATCGTTGCCGCCGCCCAAACCAGCACCCCGTTGACGACCGACTGCATCAATTTCATCAATGAAGACGATGCAAGGTGCGTTGGTCTTAGCTTGCTCAAATAAGTCACGGACGCGGGAAGCACCCACCCCGACAAACATTTCGACAAATTCAGAACCGGAGATCGAGAAGAACGGAACGCCTGCTTCACCTGCAACGGCTCTGGCTAGAAGAGTTTTACCCGTTCCAGGAGGTCCAACGAGCAGAACACCTTTGGGAATCTTGGCACCGACTGCGGTGAAGCGATCGGCGTTTTTCAAGAAGTCCACCACTTCGTTGAGTTCTAGTTTTGCCTGGTCAATGCCAGCGACATCGCCAAATGTGACCTGGGTTTGAGGCTCCATTTGCACTCTGGCTTTTGATTTGCCAAAGTTCATTGCCTGGTTGCCCGGACCATTTTGAGCGCGACGCAGTAGGAAAAATAACCCCACCAGCAGCAAAACGGGGAAGAATAGGCTACTCAGCGCTCTCAGCCAGAAGCTCTCATCTTGTTGAGGCAGCACTGAAATATCAACATTATTCTTAATCAAGATATTAATAAGGTCGGGGTCACTGGGGAGATTAACCCGAACATAAGAGCCATCTTGAAGCT
>JBBRMC010000372.1:0-4486 GCA_038231055.1 Leptolyngbyales cyanobacterium | reverse complement strand
TGACCCAAGCGGCGAGCTTCCTCTTGGGCTAGCATGATCACCTTAATGGCTTTTTCTGTGAAGCGTTCAAACATGGCGTATTTCCACTCACCTGCTGCGTTGCCGGTACCGATGATTCTAACATAGCGGAATTGTCTCGCTACTGGGTCTGCACCACAGGAATGAGTCGCGATTACCGAACTAAATCGTTCAATATCGTAAATGTCTATAATTTATGACCAAGGGCAGATTGTCACCGAACCCTTAAGTATCTGTCAATGAGGATTCTTTTGTTGTGAAAGTGCCCGGTGTAACTACCAGTGCCCAATCGTTTTGAGCCAGACGATCGGAGATTTGAGTCTGCCACGCCGTCAAAAGGTCAGGAAAATGGGGATGTTGCAGCCCACCGCGCCAAAGAATACTTGCGTCCTCTCCAGTGTCGGGGTAGTAGCGCTTCCGTTGCCCTGCTTGGCGAAAATCAAACTTTTGATATAGATTAATCGCCGATTGATTAGAAATTCTGACTTCTAAGGTAGCTCGTTCTAACCCTCGCTGGTGAGCTGATTGCAACAGAGCGAAGAGAATAGCTTGCCCAAAGCCCTGACGCTGATAATTGGGATGGACGGCAACGATCGTAATGTGTGCTTCGTCTAAGATTGCCCAAAGACAGCCTAGACCCACTACCGGAGGTGACGCACGATCATCGACTAAAATCACTAAATCACTATTGGGGCTGTCCAGTTCTCTCTGGTAGCCTTCTAATGTCCACAGCCCATTAAAACACTGCTGGTCAAGATCTAAAACGGCTGGAAGAGACTCTGCCGTTAAGCGTTTAAGTTTGAGGAGAAAAGTCACACAAGCTTCTTGAATTTGAGTCAGAATGCACAGCCCCCAATTGTACACTGGTAATAGCAAAAATGGCTTTAGCCTGCCGATAGCGAGGACGAAGACAACGACATGACATTGACTCAACCCATGGAGGTTCAAAACTCCGGTCGGCAGTACTTGCCTAACTCAACAGCTTCTGGAGATCGTTCGCCCAATCAATTCCTGTTGCCTCTGACTGCTCAAGTTAACCGCGACGATCGCCTAGAGATTGGGGGCTGTGATATCTCTAAACTGGTGCAAGATTTTGGTTCTCCTCTTTACATCTTGGACGAAGAGACCTTAAGAACGGCTTGCCGTCAATATCGCGACGGGTTTAAACGCTACTATCCGGGCGAATCGCAGGTTCTCTTTGCCTCAAAAGCCTGGAACTGTCTGGCAGTGTGCGCGATCGTCAGCAGCGAAGGCTTAGGAATCGATATTGTTTCAGGCGGCGAACTCTATACGGCACTGGAAGCAGGGCTTGACCCCAGCAAGCTTTATCTGCACGGCAATAATAAATCTTTGGATGAGCTGAAACTCGCGATCGAGTCTGGCTGCACGATCGTGGTTGACAACTGGCTAGAACTGAAGACTCTCACGACGTTGACGGTCGATCGTCCGAGTCCCGTTCGAGTCATGCTGAGGCTAACTCCGGGGATTGAGTGCCACACGCATGAATATATCCGCACTGGGCATCTAGATAGCAAATTTGGATTTGACCCCAATCAAGTTGATGAACTATTTAAGTTTATTAGCCAACAGTCATCACTGGCATTTGTGGGGTTACACGCTCACATCGGCTCCCAGATTTTTGAACTGCAACCGCACCAAGATTTGGGAACAGTGATGGTGCAGTGGTTAGGCAAAGCGGCTCAACATGGCTTGGCAATTCAAGAGTTGAATATCGGCGGTGGTTTAGGCATTCGCTACACCGAGTCAGATGATCCTCCTAGCATTGATGACTGGGTAAAAGTTGTGTGTGAGTCGGTCGTTGCTGCCTGTCAGGGACAAAATATTCCCCTGCCAAAGCTATTGTCAGAACCGGGACGATCGCTGATTGGGTCTGCCTGCGTCACGGCTTACACCATCGGGGGCGAAAAAACCGTTCCTGGAATTCGCACCTATGTGAGCGTCGATGGTGGAATGTCGGACAACCCACGCCCGATCACTTATCAGTCTCTTTATCGAGCAGTGGTCGCAAACCAGATGTCAGCCCCGATCACTACGCAGGTGACGATCGCCGGAAAACACTGTGAATCAGGCGATATTCTAATTAAAGAGGCGCATCTCCCAGAGACTCGACCCGGCGATGTTCTCGTAGTCATGGCGACCGGAGCCTACAATTACAGTATGTCGTCTAACTACAATCGATTGCCACGTCCGGCTGCTGTTTTGGTGAATGCAGGAGAGGCAAACATTGTTCTACAGCGCGAAACCTACCAGGATCTGATCCGACAAGATCGTCTCCCAGAAAGATTGAAAAAAGGGTGACCTAGGAAGGGTGACAGGTGAAAGGTGGAGGAGTTTGACGTTGAATCAACCCAATCTGAACGACTCCTCGATCGCGTTCACTCTCAATCCTTGCCTTGACCCTGATTAACAAACCCCGACTGGATACAGTCCTTGTTGACTTTTATACTCGATAATCTCAGGTTTCTGATTGATATTGGGTTAGTGCTGGCGCTGACCTATGTGATGTTGGTCATCATCGGTGAGCGCCGCACGCTCTGGATGGTCAGAGGCTTTATTGTGCTCATGTTAGCGGCAGCCGTGAGTCAGAGATTAGAACTCAGGCTTTTAAGCTTTGTGCTCAATAATCTCGTCATTGGTGCGGCGGTGGCAATGGCGTTTATTCTACAATCTGAATTTCGTCGCTTTTTAGAGCAGTTAGGGCGAGGCGAAATTTTTCAGCTATTTCAGCCATCGCGGAGAAATCTGCCGCGATCGGACAGCGTGATCGATGAAATCGTCGATGCTGTTAAAGAATTGTCACAGAATCGTATTGGAGCACTCTTAATCTTAGAAACTTCGATTCCGATCGATGAGCGAGATTTCTCGGTTCCAGGAGTCAAGCTCAATGCCGAAGTATCTAAAGAATTGCTTCAAACCATCTTTCAGACGACGACCTTATTGCACGACGGGGCAGTCTTGATTCGAGGCTCTCGAATTATTGCAGCAGGCGTGATTTTGCCCCTCTCAGAACGAACCGCTTCTCGGCAGTTAGGAACTCGACATCGTGCTGCAATGGGCATTACAGAACGGGTTGAAAACTGCATCTGTGTCGTCGTGTCTGAAGAAACAGGCTCGATTTCTCTTGCCGAACGAGGCGTTCTCAATCGTCCCCTCACCAGTATTAAACTAAAAGAACTTCTAGAAGCGCGATTTTCTGAATCAGGCGATCGTGAGGTCGTTGCTCCAAACTTGCGAAGTTTAGCGCGTCAAATCTCTGCCAAGGCGCTGTCTTTATTCCCCCGTTTATTTCGGCAGAGAAAGATTGGTAACGCTGAACCCAATTTGCATCCCAACTCCAAGGCAAAAGACACAAAAAGGCAAAGCGATTAGTCTGTATTCCTGTACCATGACATCTTTGCAGGAGATTTATGTTAGTTGGGTTTCAAAGCCGTTAGTCTAGAGTGCACTCTGTTACGACCCACCAAAAATTTCTCTGTGAATTTTCTACACGTTTGACTTCCTACTACTCAAGCATCGGCTTTTCACACAAAACAATGACTGTCAAGCACACCCTCTTACAACTACCAACTGACCTAGAGCAAGATAAACTGCCTAATCATGTTGCTGTCATTATGGATGGCAACGGACGCTGGGCAAAACGTCAGGGGCTACCCCGAATTATGGGGCATCGTCGAGGAGTCGATGTACTCAAGGATTTGCTGCGCTGCTGCCGAGACTGGGGAGTGAAAGCGCTCACCGCTTACGCATTTTCAACCGAAAATTGGGGAAGACCGCTCGAAGAAGTTGAGTTTTTAATGACACTGTTTGAACGGGTGCTACGTCAAGAACTCCGAGAAATGATGCGAGAAAATGTTCGCATTAAGTTTATCGGCAACCTGGGTGCGTTGCCTCGGAGCCTACAAGCTGAGATCGAACGATCGATGCTAGAAACCCAAGACAATCAGGGAATTTGTTTCACTGTCGCAACTAACTACGGCGGACGGCAGGAGATTTTGCGGGCGTGTCGAGCGATCGCGGCTCAAGTTCAGCAGGGCACGGTGCAGCCCGACGACATTGATGAAGGTCTATTTGAGCGTCACCTTTACACCGCCGGAATTTGTGACCCAGATTTGCTAATCCGAACGAGTGGTGAAATGCGCTTGAGCAATTTTCTACTCTGGCAAATGGCATACAGCGAAATTTATGTGACTGATACCCTGTGGCCCGACTTCGATCGTCACGAATTTCACCAAGCTCTCGCTGCCTACCAACAACGAGAACGCAGATTTGGTAAGGTCTGATTGCAGAAAAGCCTCAACCGAACCAATTAAGGTCCGGCAAAGATCGCGTCTTCGAGGTCTTGTCGGCTGAGAGAATATTTGAACGATCGCTGAATATCAGGTCCGTTGTCTTGGATGTAGCGCACATTGATTTGGTCAATCTCTAGACAGAGTTCGGCACGCCACTC
>JBBRMC010000371.1:0-4494 GCA_038231055.1 Leptolyngbyales cyanobacterium | reverse complement strand
TAGAAGTTACGCATTGACAGAGAGCAGGAAATGTGATGACTCTAGATTAGTCTCCTAGCCCTTGGAAATCCGTCGTGAGAGAACTGTCTAAGCCCTCGACTGCCAAGTGTACTTGTTCGCTATACATCCTGTTCTTATTGGCAGAACCGAAGTACGTCAGTTGTGTTCGCCTAGCTGAAGTGATGGAGGGCTTGAGTCACGACAGTGTGAATCGGTTTCTCCTGCGTGAGAACTATACGCCCCGTGACCTCTTTGAGGCGGTGAAGGCGCACCTGCTTCTGGTCGGCGGGATAGGCAGTGTCGATGATAGCGTACTCGATAAACCCTATAGTGACCCTCAGAAGACGGCGTTGATGGGCTACTTTTGGTCGGGTAAACACAAACGCACTGTCAAGGGCATCAATTTGATTACCTTGTACTACACCGATGTCACAGGCACGTCGTATCCAGTCAATTTTCGCGTTTATGATAAGCGGGAGGGCAAAACCAAGAACGAGTACTTCCGTGAGATGGTGAGCGAAGTCCAAACCTGGGGGCTGCAACTCGCTTGGGTGACGGGAGACAGTTGGTATTCTGGGGTGGAAAATCTGAAGTTTCTCAGAAACGAGAAGGTCGGTTTTCTGTTTGGGATTGCCGACAACCGTCAGGTTTCATTGGCACCAGGTCGTACCGTGCAGGTGCAAACCTTAACCATCCCAGAGTCCGGTTTGATGGTTTATCTCAAGGAGTTTGGTTGGGTGAACGTGTTTTGCCAGAACTTCAAAAACGAGGTTCGCTACTACATCATGTACCTGCCCAATGATAGCGAACTGCGGCAACTGAACCGTCAGGACTTTCGCCGGATTCACGATAGCCATTGGCAAATTGAAAGCTTCCATCGCGTCATCAAGCAGGTTTGCAACATTGAACGCTTTCAAGTGCGGACAGAATCAGGCATCAGAACCCATTGCTTCTGCGCCCTGCAAGCCTTTTGTAAACTCCAAACCATGCGCGTAGAGGGCTTGATTGATAATCTCTATGCAATATCGAGGCAGTTATTTGTGCCTGTGATCCGTCAGTTCATTTTGGAACACCTCTCCAAACCGATTGCTACCTGACCCCAGATATTGCTACTTTTGTCAATGCGTAAGTCCTAATGTATTGAAAGTGCGTTTTTCGACTCCTTAATTTGCGTTCAAGCTAGCAAGCGTAGAACATTCTGAGCTTTTCTAGCAGCGAGTCTGAGAGGCGAGCACACTGCTATCTGCAATACATTTTTAACCAAAGTTTCAGAGTAGAATTTAGTAAAGGTCTGATCGAAAAGCCATTAATCTTTTAGAATAGGTGAACGTTTCAGGTTCAAAGTAATAGCTTAGATTGATGTTGTTTGATGCATTTAAAAAACTTCGGAAACGGATATATGCCTGATATGTATCAACTTGATAGACCTTTTGATGCTCAGTCTTGATTCCTTCTCCAGAGGGATGCTTTGAACGCAAGGCTAATGTACTTTACAAATATGGGCTTTGAACAGCAAAACGCTTCAGAGAGCGAAGCGAAGAGCTTCAATTTTTTGTTATTTACAAGCGTGCGGGCACTTTATAGCGGTTGCTTCGTCATAAGCTATGGTGCTAGAGCCTAGCAAGATTGAAACGTCAATACATCAATGGAACATTGTTTATGAGCTTTTCAACCCGGGTAATTCAGCCATCTAATTTTTTGACGACTGCTGCCGTTAATCTCTTTCGTACGGAAGTGAAGGAGGTCATTGAATCAGGTGCAGCGATCGCTCTGGTTGACCTTGGTAACATTACATCAATAAGTAGTGCTAGCTTTATTGCAGTTGTGAAAATTCTAAAGTTGGTGCAAATTTCTAACTGCCAGCTATTTCTCTGCTCAACGAGCGAGCAGATGAGAATGTTGTTTGAGCTGACCGGTTTAGATCAAGTGCTAAAAACGTTTGCCGACCTTGATGAATTTAATCGGCATATGCAAACACATGGAGCAGTGGTTGGAGTGCCCAGAAACGCCAAACATAATATTGAAATGGTGCAAAGGGACAGCTTGAAGCTAGCCAGTTAACATTACTTTACTAATAGGGAGACACCATTATTTGTAGGATGGGCTAGCAGTAGCGTAACCCGTGCGGATCTTGGGTTGAGTCGTATGTGATTAGCGTGGGCTGACGGACTCAGATTTCAGCACCATGGCTTGCGCCACTTGGTCGATGAACGAGTCGCCCTTTTGAGCCGCCGTCGCTGCCAGCGAAGCCAGAATTGCCCAAGTATTAGCTCCCTGCTCGGTTTTGTTGCCACAGGAAATTTTGCGACTGATGACCGCCGGACGCAGTTGGCGTTCTGCCTGGTTGTTAGTCGCATCCACCGCCAGATAATCGAGAAAGGTGAACAGATGGTCGCGTTGCTTCACAAGCCGGCGGCGCACCTTTTCTTCTTGTTGCCCTTGCAAGTCGCCCGGTTGCCCACGCGGATGGGCTAATAACTGGTCAAACCGGGTTTCTAAAAATGCTCGTCCCTGCTGGCATTGTTCAAGACTCAGCTCTGGCATCAAGCGTTTGAGCAACTGGGCAGTGTGTAAGAGCGTCCGCAATTCGAGCAAATAAGCAGAGCCTCTGGCTTCTGGGGTTTTCAAAGCCGTGGAAATGGCTTTGAGATGATGGGCATAACACTTTTGCTGTAACGGATTGAGGTCATCGTAGATAGACAAGCAATCACTCACCAACACCCCAGAGAAGTTTTCTCCAATGATGCTGCGAGCCATCTCCCGTGTGCGTTGGGCAACAATACGGTAGTAGGTCGTTTCCTGGTTGGTGAACACCCATAAGGTATAACCCGGACCGTTGAGCCACCAGCCCGTTTCATCGCTATAGACTACCGGACTCTGGCGTAAGTCCTCCAGGGTTTGTTGGTAACTCGGTTCTAGTTGCCGAGCCACTCGCTCTACTGCCTGAGACAGTCCACCGGGGGACAGCGATAAACCAAAGCATCGCTCTAGCACCTGACAACTCTTGCGCAGGGGCAACTTGAAATCTTTATTTAGGGCAGCGGCAACTGCTAACGCGCGTGGGCCTAAATGGGTTCCTGCTGCTCCGGTGGCGGTTGAAACTTGCAACGGATGAGTGGAACAAACCGAATGCTGGCAATGCTCACAGGTAGTGCGGTAAGTTCTCAAGCGGATCACTCGTGGTTTCACCACGGGCAATTCTAAAATCGTTTGCTCAATCGCCCTTTGTTGACTGGGGTCAAGTTCGTGCCCACAGTCGGGACACACTTCCAACGGCACTTCCACTTGCTCATCGCTGTCGGCTGGAGCAGGGGGCTGGCGCCACGCTCCTCGATGCCCAACAGGTCGTCCCGGCCGCTTCGGATTCTGTTGCCGTTTCTCTGCGGCGACAGCAAACGGAGCCGCACTCCGCTGGGGCTGCTCTCGCAAGGTTTCTAACTCCTGCTGCAATTGCGCCACTTGCTGTTGATAACAGGCAATCTCATGGTGTTGCTCAACCAACTGTCGGGCTTGCCGTTCTACCATCTGCAACACCTGGGCTGGATTCTCTTCCATCCACCGCTCAACTAGTCTGACAACTGCCTGAACCGCCCGCTCATTGACAGCTAGAGTATTGGTTGTCGGCAGTAAGGTAGTTTTTTCCACAGTCGAGGTCACAGGATCTCACAATCGGCTTCTTCCACCTTAAACACCGATCCAAGGATTCCGGGTTACTGATTCCCGTACAACAACGCTAAACACATGCGAAAAATCCCAGCATTAAGGAATTGCTATGAAGATTGGCTTGCAAGCTTGGGGCAGTGAAGGTGACATTGCGCCCTTTTTGGCACTGGCCGCAGGACTGGTAAGGTCTGGCCATGAGGTCACCTTGGCTGTAACCGACAATGTCGGCCGTGATTACTCCGGATTAGCTAAGCGCTTTGGATACAAAATTATTTCGGTTTCAGGTGCTCAACCTCCTTCGGCAGAGGAGGTTGAAAAGATTTGGCAACAGGTGATAGACATCGGGAATCCGATTCAGCAAGCAGAGATGGTCATGCGCTACGGATTTGACCCCGTGGCAGAACCGATCTATGAAGCTGCCAAAAACTTGTGTGCCAACAATGATGCAGTGATTGGACACTTCTTTGTTTATCCATTGCGTATTGCCGCAGAAAAGGCAGAAACGCCTATCGCCACACTCAATATTGTCCACAATTGCCTGCCCTCCGCGTATATCTGTCCTCCCGGTTTCCCAAATCTTGGTGCCTGGTCCTATCCATTGGCATGGCGCATCGTTCGACATATGGTCAATCGCATTTTTCTCCCAAGAGTGAATGCGCTTAGAATCCGCGAGGGATTGATTCCAGATTCATAGAAGTTACGCATTGACAGAGAGCAGGAAATGTGATGACTCTAGATTAGTCTCCTAGCCCTTGGAAATCCGTCGTGAGAGAACTGTCTAAGCCCTCGACTGCCAAGTGTACTTGTTCGCTATACATCCTGTTCTTATTG
>JBBRMC010000370.1:0-4525 GCA_038231055.1 Leptolyngbyales cyanobacterium | reverse complement strand
TGACCGGGACGAGTGCCCGCTTGCAAGTCTGCCGAGACGGATTGAATCAGGGGATTCAGTTGCAGTTGTTGTAAAGCTTCTAATAAGCGGTTTTGATTAAGGGGCGCTTGAGTGGCGATCGCGAGTCGTGAACTGACATAACCAGGCTTGAGACGACGGGTGCCCGTTACGTTGATTTTTTCTAGTTTGCCTTCGATCACCTGAATGAATACCACGCCATTCTTCAAAGATTGGGGACGAAGGATGGCTCCAGAGGTGACGTAGCCCCGATCGACATACAGCTTTGTCACTGCCGATCGCGCTTGCAGCATTTCAGTAAAGGTGACGGACTTACCTAACACTGGCGACGTGAAGGGCTTTGTCACTGTCTCCAATTCCGATCTGCTAAATACGGTGTTGCCAACCACTTCATATCGATTGACCACCAGAGAGAGAGAGGGAGTAGTCGGAGCAACCTCACCAGACGAGGTAGATGGGGATGGTAGGAGTTGATCGACCGGGGGCAAAGGAGCGGGAGCCGATTGTTCGGGCAACGGTTTTTGAGAGGGAGGCTTGACATCCGTTAACGGTGCTGCGGGGGCAACTTGTGCTAGCGATCGTATCGGGAACCGAGCTAGGAGCAGCATTCCGATTAGACAAAGTGTGAGACGGGCAAAGTGCATGAGAGTAGGGGGTAAGCTCAACGGTTGGATGAGGCACAGAGATTTTTTAATGACCTAGATAAGTGTGGCGGAGCGGTTGTGACCTGAGTTGTCAAAAAGGCAGTACCATTAGCGGCGATCGTGATTCCCTGTGCCTCCACTAAAGGCTCGGCAACAGATGGAGCGACAGATGCCCTAACTAACTTTTGGGCGACGCTGGGTGATGAGTTAACCCAGGGCACAGAGACAGCATCACTGCTTTGGGCTTCTCCTGGGCTGGGGGGCAATCCACCCCGTCCGGTAATCACAAATTCGCTGCGGCGGGCTGCTACGGCACTTCCAGGCTGGCAGTTTTGAGCAATCAGACTACTTGGATCAACTAAGTCAACCGGGATCTCGGTCAGCCCTTGAGACGGATCAACTTGAAGGGTACTTGTAGAGATTTCCCCATCTGCCCCCACATCTGAACTCGCGCTGATATCACTGGTGCCGTTTGTGCGAATCTCGTTCAGTTGAGATGGGGTGAGGCGCGATCGCTGGGTCAGTCCCAAAATTCGGTTTGCAGAAATGCTGATTTTTCCGCCCTTTCCTCCGAAGGCATTGGCGATAACGTCGCTATTTTCCTTGGGGACGGCAATAAGAAAGCCTTTAGACGCATTGATAGTAATCTTGCCCCCATTGCCGCCGCTGGCTGGCGTTCCGGCAGTGGTTGAAATCTCACTATTGTGACGCAGCAGCAGTAAATCTCTTGCCGTAATCTGAATGCTGCCGCCATTGCCGCCTATCGTGCCCGCTGTGATAGAAGCTTTATTGTTGAGCTTAAGGACGTTTGTGCTGATGGTCAGATTTCCGGCTAATCCCGCACCACCGATCGCTTTACTGTCTGCGGTAATACGTGCACCATTGAGGAGGGTAATGTCAGGAGATGTCAGCGTGATGTCGCCACCATTGCCCTGTGCCTGCGCTTCCACCAACGCTTCAATCTGGCTATCGCCCGTTAAGTGTAATGACCCGCTGTTAAGCTGGATCGTGCTTGCATTGCCCTTTGCGCCTGAGCGAACAGCGCTGGAAATGCGTCCACCTCGCTGAAGTAGAACGTCATCCTGAGCGGTAATGCTAATTTGTCCCGCATTGCCTATACCGATAGTGCTGGCTGAGATTGCAGCACCATTGTCTAGTATCAAGGAGCCTGTGTCTAAAGTGATCGTGCCGCCGTTCCCTTCTGCTCCAGCACCAATCACTGTGCGAATGCGGCTATCTGCACCCGATAAACTTGTTTGTTCGGCAATTTGAAGGTTGATCGTGCCAGCGTTGCCTTTAGCGGCTGGCAAGTTGTCGGCTGCCTTATTAACGGATGAAGAAATTATGCCTCCTTGAGTAATTGAGAGCGATCGAGCTGCGATCGTGATATCGCCTTGCCCATCGGTCACGACGGCTGCACCTGCACCTAAGTTATTCGAGATTCGTCCGCCAGTTAGAGCAACTCGATCTTTCGCCACGATCAATATGTCACCTGCCGCACCGAAACCATGAGTTTCTGCATCGAGGTCTGACTGCTCCAACGACAGCGAGCCGGTTTCAATATGGATGTTGCCACCCGAACCAGTTCCAGTCGTTGTTGTAGATAGAGTGCTCTTGTTGCGAATGGAGATGTTCCCCGTAGCGAGAATCTCGACAAAGCCAGCATTCTCTGCGCCCTCAATCAGTTTATTGGTTGTAGTAAGCTTGCTGTTGTCAATGATGACGGTTTGAGGCGTGAGAGAACCGCCCTCTGGGCTTTTCCCAATGGAAATTGTGCCGAAATACCCGTCACCAGAAATTGTGCTATTGGCAATTTCAACACGGTTAAGCGCGTTAACAATAAGGTCGCCTGCAAATGCAGACCCTGCATTCTCGGCGTTGATTTTTACATCTGATAAGAAAACCGAGCCGCCCAGCGATTCAATCCGAATTTGACTGTAGTTAAGGGTGGGGTCATCATTTTTACTACTGGCATTAATTTCGCTCTTGGCGATGCTAATGTCGCCGTTGCTTTTAAGGGTGACATCACCGCCAACAGTTCCATTAACCAAAATATTGGCACCCGGCTTCAGGGTGAGGCTACCACCTGCCCACGCATCAATATTGCCGGAGCGTCCGAGTAGACTGCCTGATTTATTCATAGAAGCAGCATCGAGATCATCCATTACCTGTAAATCGCCGCCTGCTCTTAGTAGAATATTGCCGCTACTGCCACTCTCAGAAAATGCAGACGTAATCAGTAGATCGCGCGTAGTGAGGTGATCTCTGGCATCAATGAAGATGTTACCTCCTCCTGAATTACCTCCTGTGTCGATCTCACCAACGCTAATTTCACTAACTGCTGGAAGAGACTTGTTCGGGAGATATTGATTGCTGAGAAAGACCATTCCGCCAAAATCACTATCGAAATTGACGTTGCCCACAGCAATATTGGCGCTAGTTGCAGGCGTAGCTAGTGGAGCAGGTGTGCCAATGCTTGTATTACCTGGAAAATCAGAAAACTGGCTCCAGTCAACACCTGCCCGCACATCTAAAGTTAAACTGCGTCCATCGATCGATATCTTATTGCCATTCGACAATTCTACCTTTGCCAAACTTGCCAAGAATGGGTCTGGGTTATCAACATTAATAGTGTCATTTGTATTGCCTGCACCTGTAATCGAAATATTTCCTAGAGTGACGCTTCCCCCAGCTAGAATATGCAGTGACGCGCCTGTGTAGTCGCCAAGAGTCACATCACCATCAGCCAGAATGATCGGATCATGTGGGCTGAATAGGCTACCTGCTGTGCTGTCCATCTGTTCAATCCGAAAATTGCCACCACTTTGAAAGTGAGCATCGCCGCCCACCGTGTTGGCAGACCGCAAAATCAAATCGCTACCCGAAAAGAACCCACTTGCTGGATGACTCAACGCAAAGATATCAATGCTGCGATCGCCCTGTATCAGTAACTTGCTACCTGCTGTTGCGGTAAATGGTTGTGTTACGCTGTCCCGAATTCTTACTGTGTCTTGAGCTTGCAGCGTTAAATCACCCCCTGACTGTATCTGTCCCTGCAAGTCCAAATTGTTAGCCGCGAGGGTTAAGTCTTGCCCGGTAGCTAAATTACCCTGATTAGCGATCGTTCCTGACACCTGCCCATATTGCACACCCACTGGAGTGCTCATTGTCAGCAAAGGAGCAGCCTGAGAATTGCTGGCACCAAACGTAGAGCCATCGGGAAACGTAAAGCGATCGGCAGTGGTAGCTAGAAATGATCCACGAATATCAAGTTGAGCATTTTTACCAAAGAGAATTCCATTGGGATTCAGTAAAAATAGATTTGCGTTGCCGTCTACGCCCAACGTGCCCAAAATGTTAGAGGCATTGCTACCCGTCACGCGACTAAAAATGTTTTGCACTCCAACAGGATTCGCGAAATAGACCCGTTGATTCCCATTGACGTTAAATTGTTGAAAGCTGTGAAATAGGTTGCTGCCCCGGACTGCTCCTCCTTCAACCAAATCGCCCGACGCGCCGCGAATGAGTACATTAGAAGTAGCACGAGACCCTTCAGCACCTAGCGTTTGATCAGGAACAATTTGAGCCGCAGCAGGGGTACCCACGGCTCCAAGCAAGACTGCTGCCCAAAGCTGAATCGCGAACTTGCCCCAGATGACATTTTGACTGATTTTCATATCGCCTTGTATAAATGATGCCGCGTTTTCACCTCGGAAATGAACCTATCACTGAGTTCAATTTCGTATCAATTCTAAATTTCACTACAGTTGTTCAGGAAGCTGCTACTCCCACTGGGCAATCACTAATCACCAAAGAGCAAGCTGAAGCAATTTTTGGCAATCCGATCTATGACAACGAGTTAC
>JBBRMC010000369.1:0-4528 GCA_038231055.1 Leptolyngbyales cyanobacterium | reverse complement strand
CACCAGAATCAGAACCACCAAGAGATCCGCGCCTCTGTCAAATGACGCTCTAGTCGCGAGCACACTGCTAAACCAGCTAATGACAGTCGCACCACAGATAAACAGAATTAAAACAAACACCTGAACTGCAATAAAGTCCTGAAGGTTCTTCCGATGCTTAGTGTTGTACTTCTGAATCCACCACTGGGGTTTAAGAATGTCCCATGAAATCCGGTTCAGAAGTTGGTCGCTCTTTAAGATGGCGATCGGCAGCAGTAGACCCATTAATAAGTCTTGGACTCCCCACGCAAGTCCGCCTACTACCAGCACCACTGTTTCCATAACACAAAAAAACAATGACCACCGAGGAAATAGAATGGCTATTTGATTTCGCTGCTGCCAAAAGCCCCAATGCAGCACGATGAAAGACACTAGCCAACCGACCCCCGTGATCATGACAATCCGAGGGACGTTGCCAAACGCTAAGCAACCTAAGCTGAAAATTAGTGTTACGAGTAAGCCGGGTCCAAACACACCTTGACGCGACGTAACGCCAAACACGGGAGACAAATGACCGTCTTGAGCGAGTTGATACAGAATTCGGGGACAGATAGAAACCGCAGTGGCACAAGCCAGTAAGCTACTAGAGGCAACTAGAAACGTCACTAAAAAAGATGCAGACTGCCCCCAAAATGGTTTAGCAGCCGCTAGCAGATTCAAAAAGGAATCGTCTTTGAGTCCTGGTTCTGTTGCTAGATTCAGCAATACCCAAGAGCCTCCGATATAGACGATCGGAATCAGTGCCGCCGCAACTACCAGACTTTTCAGCGTCCCAATAGGGCGTTTACTATCGGCGACAAAGACGGAGGCAGTTTCACACGCATAAAAGGCATAGGTGCCATTTAAGTACCACTTTGCCCAACCCTGAAAGGAAAAAGCATGATCGCTTGGAATCGAGCTGACATGGGGAGACGAGAACAGAATCCAGTAGCTTCCTTGAAAGCAGAACGCTATCAGAAAGCCTACGGCAGGCAGCAAGAATACTAAATGAAGGGTGCCAAGGGCATGACTGCCACTAAAGGCGACAATGAAGGCTAAGACTGTAAACCCGACTCTCAGAACGGTGTCGGGTAGCACAACGCCTAAAGAATCTAAGTTTGCTTTGAGCAGGTCACTCAAGATAATCGCATTAACAGGCAGAACTGCAATCCAACTGATAAAGTATCCGATCGCAGCGTAGCGGGTTAGCTGAGGATAGCCCTTTAATAAGTGAGTGATGTAGTTTGGGGTTCCTCCCGATACGTGAGTTAGGGTGCGACCTAGCTGCTTAATTTGCAAGTTGACCAACACGCCAACGATGGCACCGGGAATCCAAACCCACATCGCCTGGGCACCTAATTCTGCCTGGGCACCCGGTGCGACCCCCATCCACAAGAGGAGTCCGCTGAGACCAAATCCCCAAGTTTCGAGTAGGCTTAGGTTTCGATGAAGCCCAACTGATGTGGATTGTCGTTCGATTTGGGCGGAACCTGAAGTCTGAACCATTGCTAACGCCCTACGATCGAGAAATCACTGAATTTGAACACAATCCGGCATCTAGTATCTATGCGGTCTTGCTCTGTTCAGTTTTCCCATAAAGTTTAGGAAAAAGCTAGGTTAAGAGACATTAGCTGAGATCTTGCACCCGCCTCTTCACTGCGATGGTGTCCCGCCCGTGAATGGAATTCCGGGCTAGCCTTGCGAAGTCCCTTGAAAGGGACTGAATTGCCTCAATCCCTCGTTCAGTCCCTTGAGGGGACTTCGCACCGTTAGACCATGTTCAAGCACGGGCGGGTGAATGCTAGCCACGAGGGCGTTCTAATCGGGTGCGAGATCTCAGTTAAGCTTAAAAATTACGCAGCGCTTAATTGTTGCTTTCTTGCACTAGAACGATCGCTTGCTGCTTATAATCTACAAATCCGTAAGTTGGAGTCACTGCTGGGGAATTGTTGCTGCTCGTTTTCCAGCGCTTTTGATAGTCTTGAGGACTCAATTTCAACACAGCAAACTCACCCATTTGCTGTCTGGTGCCTGCGACTTGTACCGCTTCACAGGGCAAAGGCAACACTGCAATTCCAGCGCTCGTAGGAAATTTCTTCGGAAGTGCTAGTAACGTCTGTAGCTCTTTTTCTGCCTCTGAAAGAGACGGGGCTTGAGCCGCGATCGTTTGAGCAGCCTTGAGCAACGCAGTTTTTTCGGGTTGGGCTTTTGAGTTTGCAGCAGTCACTATGGTCTCTGGTGCCGACACTGATAGAGATGACTGGACTGGGAGCGATCGAGCGTCTGTTGGAGATGTTTCAACATTAGCTAGAGGACTCAAACAACGAGCATCGGCTGTAGATTGAGGCAGCGTAGGAGGGTCTGCAAGGGGCACGCTCGAAGGGGTAGGAATAGGCAACCCACTGGTGTCAGTTGGAGGAGGAGATGGTTGATCTGGGGCAAGAGTAGGCAACTCACTGGTGTCAGTTGGAGGAGGAGACGGTTGATCTGAGGTAAGAGTAGGCAACTCACTGGTATAAGTTGGAGGAGGAGGAGACGATTGAAGAGACTTTGCAGGAGCTTTTTGTAAGGGTGTGATTTGAGCAACCGGGAGAACTGGGGGAGCAGGCAAAGGGTTGGGAAGCGATTGAGGCACCGTCACCGCAACCGTTGGCATAGTGGGAGGGGGTGGAAGCTCAGTCACTGCGATCGTCGGTTGAGCCATCGCCTGTAGGGGCATTCGGTTTGCAGAAAGCTGCTTTAACGCGACCCCAGAAGATTTTTTAGGAACAACTTCTTTAGCTTTTTGCAGAGAGTTAGCTGAGGTCAACGGTGACTGCGGCATAACTTCGGGCAGAGCAACTGGTGACTGAACCGGATTAGATGGGGACTGTTTGACTTCAGATTGAGCGATACCCTGCGGAGACTGGGACGTAGAGTGAGTGGGTAAGCCAGCGATGACAACGCCAGAAATCAGGGTCGCTCCTATGACACCGCTACCTGCAAGACGGCGTGGTGAAAACATTTTCTGGGGTCGCTTAGTCACGAGGGGGGGAACGTAAGCTGGCTGCCCTGCACCTGCGTAGTAGTAGCGGAAAGCGTTCATTTCAGCCGTGGCTTCAATGGCAGATTCTTCTTGTGAGACTGCATTTTGCTCGATCGTATCCGTCACAGGTTCTTGAAAATCTGCGATTGGCTCAACGCGGTGGTCATACAGTTCGTTTAACTGATGGAACTCAGTCATTGGGGGTAGGCTCCTGAGTTTGTTGCAATCATCTACTTGCGACGAAGATAGGGTTCCCGGTCTTCGAGTAATTCGGGCGAAGCGGCGATCGTGCCAGACTGAACTAATTGCTCTCTTGGTACTCAAATCCATGTCAGTCCAATACTTTTCCACGCTTGACTTATGTTCGGCACTACGTCCACCTATCTCAATGGGACGTTGCCCATCCTTTTGTTTCTACAGACTTTTTGGGGGAAATCGGGAAGGTTTTGGGCTGGCAATGCGTTTTTCTTTCTAAAACTTTGTTTAGGATTGTGGATTTAATAATGCCGGAAATTTGCCCTCATCCCCAACCCTTCTCCCCAAGGGAGAAGAAGGGCTAGAATCTTGGTCCCTCTCCTGCTGGGAGAGGGCTAGGGTGAGGGAAAGTCTGAGTCTTATTTAATCCACATTCCTTATCAAATCGAGCAACTTCAGCCTCGCCAAAGGATAGGCTAGCTCCAAAGTTCTTCCGGGTGACTCGACGCAGGTCTGTATAGATTGCAGAGGGGTATTTTGTACGACAAATAGAGTTCTATCAAGATCAACTAGGCGTTAGGAAGCGGGAACGATGGAAGCTACACAGGTTGCAATATCTTTATCGCGTAAACCTCTGGTTGAGCCTGAGACGATCGACGCTACACAGGCTGCAATATCTTTATCGTGTAACCCTCTGGTTGAGCCTAAGCTACAGGTCATTCGGCTTAAAAGTGGACAACCCAATATTTCTAACCGAGTGCGGGTGGTCGCAGGTGTAGCCCTGGCGGTTACGTCTGGCGCAATCTCACAAACTCTCCATCAAGCCCCTCAATATGAAGGTAAGTTTGAGCTAGCAGCTACTTCAACGAATGCGGCTCGATCGACTCCTTCCCCTCAAATTCAAGACATCAATCAAACGATTCCGGTGTCTGCTCTAAGTTCTGATCAAATTCGGGTTTTAGAAAGCCCGATGTTGATTGAGCCAGTTGTTGAGCGCCTGAAAGCTCAGATTCCCGATCTTGACTATGCTGCGGTTAAAGATGGTCTTCAAATGGTGGCGACTGATCAGCAACGTATAGAGGTGCACTATCGCGATGCAAATCCGCAGACAGTTCACCTGGTTTTAGAGCAGTTAGCTAAGGCTTATGTCGATTATAGTCAGCAGTGTCAAAGCGCTCAGTGCCGTGGCATAACCTTTATTGAGACGCAGGTTCCCCAAGTTCAGCAGCAAGTCAAGCAGCTTCGCACGGAAATTGCGCAGCTTTATCAACAGAATGGGATTAAAAATCT
>JBBRMC010000368.1:0-4531 GCA_038231055.1 Leptolyngbyales cyanobacterium | reverse complement strand
TTCAGCCGTTCAGGAAAAGAAAGCAACCCCGTAGGATTGTCAATAAAGCAGGCTTTTTAGCAGCAATAACGTGAAGCAGTCACCCGTTCTAAATCCCGGAGGGGGGGATAGCAACCGTTTTTTGCGGTCTGTTTTCTGTGCCCTCTTGAGAATCAGTTGCAGAAAGAGCTTGACAAGGCTCGCCAAACCGTAATAAGACGATTAAGAGTTATTGTCTCATTGAATAGATAAGAACGATAACTATTATCACTCGCAATTTTGCTCGACTTCTCAACTGAGTCAATGCAGTAGTTGCTGTGAACCCATTCATTCACCTTGGTGCGAGGCTAGGACAATTATGACGACTCTCTTTTCCAAAGCTTCCTGGCTAAATCCTGCGATCGTAATAGCCAGCCTAACGATTTCATCAATGGCAAAAGCGGCTGATGTTCCCATCATCCATGCTCAGACTGCGCCGATTCAGCTTGCTCAAGATGTCGAGGCAATGTCCTCAGTTGATGGGAGCGACGAGTCGATCGAGACGGCATTATCTCAAGTCACCTCTGTGTCTCAACTGTCGGATGTGCGTCCCACTGACTGGGCATTTCAGGCGCTGCAATCCTTAGTAGAGCGCTATGGCTGCATTGCGGGGTATCCCGACAAAACCTATCGCGGCAACCGTGCTATGACTCGCTATGAGTTTGCAGCCGGGTTAAATGCGTGTCTCGATCGGGTTAACGAACTAATCGCCGCAGCCACGGCTGATTTAGTCAAGAAAGAAGACCTGACAACTTTGCAAAGGCTGCAAGAAGAGTTTGCCGTAGAACTCGCAACCGTGCGCGGTCGAGTCGATGCCCTCGAAGTGCGGACTGCCACCTTAGAAAAGCAACAGTTTTCTACCACAACTAAACTCAACGGAGAAGTCGTCTTTGGAATCGCAGGGGTAGTATCGGGCAGAACAATTAATGGTCGAGAAGTCTCAAAAAACACGATTTTGGGCGATCGAGTTCGTCTCAACTTCGACACCAGCTTTACGGGCAAGGACATCTTGAGAACCCGTTTACAAGCTTCAAACTTAGCCGTGCTGCCTGCGGCTGGAGATAATGGCGACTTGCTGACGCGAGAAGGAAACTTCCGATTTGCAGGCGATGGCGGCAATCAGCTCGGAGTCGATGCCCTGTTGTATCAATTTCCGTTGGGTGCGGCAACAACAATCACGATCGAGGCAAATGCCGGAGCCATTGATGACTTTACTGACCCCCTCAATCCTTTTCTCGATGGAGATGGTGCAACAGGTGCCCTGACCCACTTCGGGATGCGCAACTCCATCTACTATCTGGTGAATGGAACCGGGGTCGGACTGCGGCAATCGTTTGGCGATGCACTCGAACTGAGTCTTGGCTATCTCGCCAATGATCCGGCAAATCCTGGTAGTGGTGCGGGGTTTTTGAATGGGGCATATGGGGCGATCGCTCAGTTAACTGTTAAGCCTAGCCAATCGTTAGCGCTAGGCTTAACCTACATTCACGCTTACAATAACGATTTCACCGCAAACGGCAGTGTGGGCAGTGATCTCGCAAACTTCCGCACATTCACAGGATTTGCCACCTCCGCAAATGCTTATGGCATCGAAGCCTCCGTCAAATTGAGTCCTCGGATCAATATCAATGGCTCAGTCGGATATACCAATGCCCAGACGCTGACGGGCTTAAAAGGCAATCTTGACATCTGGAACTGGTCAGTGGGTCTCGCGTTTCCCGATTTGGGTAAGAAGGGCAATCTAGGAGGAATCATTGTCGGCATGGAACCCAAAGTTACAGGCAGTGGAGGCGCGTTAGGGCAAACATTTGGGCGCGATCGCGACACCTCTCTACACATTGAAGGCTTCTATCAATATCAGTTAACCGACCACATTGCAGTCACTCCGGGGCTGGTTTGGCTCACGGCTCCTAACCATGACAACCGCAATGATGATGTGGTGATTGGCACGGTTCGAGCGACGTTTACGTTTTAATGTGACCCATGATCGGTCATCGCAAAACCAGGTAGAGACGTTCCGGTGGAACCTCTCCACGCCATCGGGTAAACCCGTAATTTCTAAATACGATCGGTCATGGCAAAATCGGCAAGACGTTCCACCAAAGCAAAATTGGGTGGAGACGTTCCGGTGTAACGTCTCCACGCCATCGGGTAAACGCATAATTTTTGAATACGATCAAATTATTAGCAAAATCGGCAAGACGTTTCACCGAAACGTCTCTACGGGGTTGGGTGGCTAATCGGGTTGAATCTCCAGGTTCAGCACATAGAAGCCTAACTGCATCGTGTCTGACCAAAGCTCATATTCCAGGTGCAACGAGGTGGGTAAAGGCTGCCCACTGAGGGTTAGCTGACGGGTAAAATTGCGAAGCTGAAGCTGGCTGCCTTGCCCCAAATTGCCCTGAAGCCAGTAGCGACTGATGCCATAAACGCCGCGCTCCCAATGGTGACGATAGCTGAGCTTGCCATCACCCTGCATGGTCATGGTGAGGCGATAAGGAGAAATTTCTAACCACAGCAACCGAGGAGTGGGAAGCAGGTCAGTTGGGTGCGCTTCCGGCTCACTCTGCTCTTGGCTGATCGCGACTTTAGGCTCGGTCAACAGCAGATGAAATCGTTCTTGATCTCGTTGATAAATCGTGGCGATCGCTTGCACGTCAGACCAAACGGGCAAATCTGTAGACACGATCGAGAGAGAGACGAGTCTGCGATGTTGAGTCAACATGGAATGGTAGGATAGCTTACGCACAGCGATGCCAGTCTAGCTGATCCCCATGACAACTCTACCTTCGATCGCTTTAAAGATTACTGATCAGCACCATGAGTTGATGATCAAAAGCACTGGACAAGCACTGCATGGACGAATTCGAGTGCCCGGTGACAAATCGATTTCTCATCGATCGCTGATGTTAGGTGCCCTTGCCGAAGGCAAAACGGTGATTCATGGATTGCTGCTAGGCGAAGATCCCCGCAGCACGGCAGATTGTTTTCGGGCGATGGGGGCGACGATTTCAGACCTCAATGCTGAAGAAGTGCGAGTGATGGGCATCGGGTTGGGCAATCTGCAAGAACCTGAAGATGTCCTCAACACAGGCAACTCTGGGACAACTACTCGGCTGATGCTGGGAATTTTAGCGTCGCATCCAGGTAAGTTTTTCACGGTCACGGGCGATCGCTCAATTCGATCTCGTCCGATGTCTCGCGTGGTGAAGCCGTTGCAGCAGATGGGGGCACAGATTTGGGGACGTAACAACAATTCCCTCGCGCCGTTGGCGATTAAAGGACAGGCGTTAAAGCCGATTCACTATCAGTCTCCGATCGCGTCTGCCCAAGTCAAGTCTTGCATTTTGTTAGCGGGATTGATGACTGAGGGACAGACGATCGTCACTGAACCCGCTCTTTCACGCGACCACAGCGAACGGATGCTGAGAGCATTTGGGGCAGACTTGAGCGTTGACTCCGCGACGAATAGTGTCACCATTACAGGACAAGCTCGACTTAAGGGACAAACTGTAATTGTTCCAGGAGATATCAGTTCGGCAGCGTTTTGGCTCGTGGCGGGTGCGATCGTCCCTGGTTCTGATTTGACGATCGAGAATGTTGGCGTGAATCCGACTCGCACCGGAGTGCTAGAAGCTTTGGAACAAATGGGCGCAGATATCACCTTAGAAAATCAGCGCGAAGTCGCCGGAGAGCCTGTTGCCGATCTGCGAGTGCGTCACAGCAAACTCAAAGCCTGCACGATTGCCGGAGACTTAATTCCTCGCTTGATTGACGAAATTCCGATTTTGGCAGTCGCCGCAACGTTTGCCGAAGGAACAACCGTGATTCGAGATGCCGAAGAGCTGCGGGTTAAAGAGAGCGATCGCATCACCATCACCGCCACTCAACTCAATCGTATGGGAGCCGATATCACCGAGTTGCCTGACGGCATGGAGATTATCGGCGGCAAATCTCTCAAAGGGACTGACGTTGATAGCTACACCGATCATCGGATTGCGATGAGTTTAGCGATCGCGGCTCTCAACGCAACAGGCACGACAACAATTCATCGTGCCGAAGCTGCCGCGATTTCCTATCCTGATTTCACGGCAACGTTGCAGACAGTAGTCGGTTAGAAAACCCGATTGGCGATCGCTAACCCATCAAAATCACATTATCAATCACGTGAATGATTCCGTTGTCGGCTTCGATATCAGGAGCAACTACGGTAGCATTCTTCACCTCAAAGCCATCAGTGAAATTCAATTTGATCGGGGACCCTTCAAGCGACGTGACAAAATCAAGCTTTTCTAAGTCGGCTTTTGTATACTTTCCAGATACCACATGGAAGGTCAAAATTCGAGCAAGTTGGGGCACGTTTTGCACGAGCGTTTGAATGGTTCCAGGCGGCAGTTTAGCAAAGGCATCATCTGTCGGCGCAAACACCGTAAACGGACCCGGACTCTTGAGCGCGTCTACTAAGTTAGCGGCTTTCACTGCCGTCACCAACGTGTTAAATGATCCTGCACCA
>JBBRMC010000367.1:0-4532 GCA_038231055.1 Leptolyngbyales cyanobacterium | reverse complement strand
TAAAGACTTTCAAATCTGTGACGGTGATCTCCCGACTGCCGTGCTAGAGACTTATTTGCAGACAGACGTGATCGCGGTTGACACCGAAACAATGGGATTGTTGCCCCTGCGCGATCGCCTCTGTTTAGTTCAGTTGTGTGATAGTGACGATCGCGTGACCGTCGTTCGCATTGCTCAGAAACAAACAGAAGCCCCCAATCTAAAGACGCTGCTAGAGGCTGAGACGATTACCAAAATTTTCCACTTTGCGCGGTTTGACATCACTACGCTGCGTCATTATTTAGGAATTCACGTTGCGCCCTTGTTCTGCACTAAAATCGCCAGCAAGCTAGCGCGGACTTATTCGCCCAAACACGGCTTAAAAGATTTGATTCAAGAGTTGGTGGGCGTTGAGTTAGACAAAAGCGCTCAGAGTTCAGATTGGGGCAATGCTGCAAATCTGTCAGAGGCACAGCTTAAATATGCTGCCAATGATGTTCGCTATTTGATCAGTGCTCGTCAAAAATTAATCGCGATGCTAGAGCGAGAAGACCGTTTAGAACTGGCTGAGCAGTGTTTTCAATGTCTGCCTGTGTTTACATCGCTGGATTTGATGCACTATCAGGGCATTTTTGAACACTAGATAGGACATTCGCTGCGATTCTCTACGACCTCGATGGCACTCTGGCAAACACCGATCCCCTTTCCATCTGGGGTACGGTCTGCGGTTGCTGCTGGCATCTTGACGATCGAGACTGCATCTATAAGAACCGTTAGAAACTTGAGCAATTGGCGGACGATCGTCTCCTAACTCACCCTCGACTCTGCACATTTTTCAGCCGAGAACTGATAGAAACCTATCAGTTTTAAAGATTGTCGCTTTCACTACGAACTTGAGGTACACGATTCACTCAAGATAAAAGCTGTTTTGTAAACCTTTTTAACGGTCTAACCCTCCACCGTCTTATGGAGAACCGACAATAGAAGTAGCTCTTCAGTCTTAGCGTGAGAGATGAAGAACTAGATGTGATTGACTTGCTAACACTTTACAAGGCTGAGAACTTATGGTTGCCCAAGTGACTGACCGCATCTATGAACCCCAAACCCAAGCGATCGCGCGTCAACTGCTCGGAGCCACTCGCGACTCTCGATCGTTCTTTGCTCAAATGCGCGATCAGATGCGCTGGGATGACAGACTCCTGGGCTGGACGATGGAGAATCCGGGCTTGAGGGTGCAACTATTTCGCTTTATTGACTGTTTGCCGTCGCTGCGAAGCAAAGCTGAGATCGCCCGTCACATGCAAGAATATTTAAGTGATGCCAGCGTCGAGCTACCCGCTGCCCTTAAAGGATTGCTCAATTTCGCCAACGCTGACTCTATGCCGGGGCAGGTCGCTGCCACCACGGTTTCAACGGCAGTCGAGACTCTGGCGCATAAATACATTTCTGGAGAAACCACAAAACAAGTTCTCAAAACATTAGAACGTCTGCGAAAAGAGAAGATGGGCTTCACCGTCGATTTGCTGGGTGAGGCTGTCATCACCGAAGCGGAGGCACAATCCTATCTCGATCGCTATCTCGATCTGATGACCCAACTCACCGAAGCGGCTAAAAATTGGGCGACCGTTCCGGCGATTGACCTGGCAGACGGGCAGCCGCTCCCTAAAGTGCAGGTGTCTGTGAAGTTGACAGCGTTCTACTCGCAGTTTGACCCGTTGGATGCTCAAGGCAGTCAAGCCCGCGTCAGCGATCGAATTCGGGTGTTGCTGCGTCGAGCGAAAGAATTGGGGGCGGCGGTTCACTTTGATATGGAGCAATATGCTTACAAAGATTTGACGCTGGCGATTCTCAAGCAGATTTTGTTAGAAGATGAATTTCGCGATCGTAGTGATATTGGTATGACGCTGCAAGCCTATTTGCGAGACAGCGAACGCGATTTGCAAGATCTGATTACATGGGCAAAACAACGCGGCACTCCGTTAACGATCCGGTTGGTCAAAGGAGCCTATTGGGATCAAGAAACCATTAAAGCAGCGCAGAAGGATTGGAAACAGCCCGTTTATAACGAAAAATCTGCAACTGACGCTAACTTTGAAACGTTAACGCGATTGCTGCTGGAGAATCATGACTATCTCTACGCCGCGATCGGAAGTCATAATGTTCGCACTCAGGCACACGCGATCGCGATTGCTAAAGCACTCAACATTCCCGCCCGTCGAATTGAGTTTCAAACGCTTTATGGCATGGGGGATAAGTTAGCTAAAGCAATTGTGGATCAAGGCTATCGAGTCCGCGTTTACTGTCCCTATGGTGACCTAATTCCGGGAATGTCGTATCTCATTCGTCGCTTGTTAGAGAACACGGCGAACAGTTCCTTTTTACGACAGAACCTTGAAGAACGTCCGATCGAGGAATTACTCGCCGCGCCCACCGTTTCTGAAACAACGTCCTCTAGTCTCAACACTCACAGCTTCGTCAACGTTGCAGATACAGATTATGCCGATCAACGGGCGCGCGATCGTCTCCAACAAACTCTGCAAACAGTACGCCAACAATTAGGCAAAACTTACCTACCCTTAATCGATGGGCAGTTTGTCGAAACGTCTGAGAAATTAATTTCGGTGAATCCGTCCCAATTTACTGAAGTAGTCGGGCAGGTTGGCATGATTAGTGTCGAACAGGCAGACCAAGCGATCGCCGCAGCAAAAGCGGCGTTTCCGGCGTGGCAAAAAACGCCTGCGATCCAGCGATCGAACATTCTTCGCAAGGCTGGCGAACTGCTGGCTCAACGCCGCGATGAGTTAATCGGTTGGATGGTGCTAGAAACCGGAAAGCCCGTTCGAGAAGGAGACGGTGAAGTCTCAGAAGCGATCGATTTCTGCAACTACTATGCTGACGAGATGGAGCGATTGGAGGCGGGCGATCGCTACGATCTGCCCGGAGAAACCAACCGCTATCGCTATCACGCCAAAGGCATTGTCCTCGTGATTTCGCCTTGGAACTTTCCCCTCGCCATCCCGCTAGGAATGACGGTTGCCGCTCTTGTTACAGGCAATTGCGCCCTACTCAAACCTGCTGAAACATCGTCGGTGATTGCTGCAAAAATCGCCGAGATTCTGATTGATGCGGGTGTCCCCCGTGGAGTGTTTCAGTTTGTGCCGGGTGACGGGTCAACCGTAGGCGCTCACATGGTCAAGCATCGCGACACCCACATGATTGTCTTTACCGGATCTCAAGCAGTAGGCTGTCAAATCTACGCCAACGCTGCTGTGTTGCAGCCAGGGCAAAAACACCTCAAGCGCGTCGTCGCAGAGATGGGCGGAAAAAACGCCATCATCGTTGATGAAAGTGCTGATTTAGATCAAGCGGTTCAGGGGGTAGTGCATTCTGCCTTTGGTTACAGTGGGCAGAAATGCTCGGCGTGTTCGCGGGTCATTGTCCTCGACTCGATTTATGAAATCTTTCTAAATCGATTAGTCGAAGCGACCCGATCGCTCAACATCGGCATTGCAGAATCGCCCAGCACCCAGATCGGACCTGTGATCGACAGTGAATCTCAAAGTCGCATCCAGCGCTATATTGAGCAAGGTCGAACTGAGGCAGAAGTCGCCTTAGAGATGCCCGTCCCTGATTCGGGTTATTTCGTCAGTCCTGTGATTTTTGCCAACGTCTCACCCGATGCCAAAATCGCTCAAGAAGAGATTTTTGGTCCGGTTTTAGCTGTGATGAAAGCCAAGACGTTTGACGAGGCGATGACGATCGCCAACGGCACGCCCTATGCGCTGACAGGCGGATTATATTCCCGCACTCCGTCGCACATCGAGCAAGCTCAGACTGACTTTGAAGTAGGAAACCTCTACATCAATCGGGGTATCACCGGGGCGATCGTGGCTCGGCAACCCTTCGGCGGATTTAAACTCTCAGGAGTCGGCTCAAAAGCAGGCGGACGCGATTATCTGCTGCAATTTTTAGAGCCACGCGTCGTCACCGAAAACGTCCAGCGCCAAGGATTTGCCCCGATCGAAGGCATCGATTAACGCGATCAACCCCCGCCCCGTAGAGACGTTCCAGCGGAACGTCTCCCACCGATCGCCCACAACAAACAATCCATCCCATCCAAAAAACGTTCTACAGCCAAACAGTCACCGTCCCACGATCGAGCCATCAACCAAATAGTAATCAAACCTCGATCGCAGTTGCTCCGGGGTGAGCGATTGTGTCCAATATTCCGTGAGCGCGTGACCCAATGCCCAAGCCGTGCGCTCAGGCGAAGCAGAATTTTCGAGCAGCAATCCCCAAATTGCCCGAAAGTCAAAACTAGGTGGATTAGGCTGATTAGCAGTCAGCAGATCAAATAAGTCATAGGCAAGTTGCAGTTTGCCAATCACGACAGGAAGTTGCTCGATCGGAATCTTCTCAGCCAACAACAGCGCCAGCGTTGGCGAACCCGTCGTTAAGGTCGAGATAAAACTCAGAACCGGACTTTTGAGAAACGCTGCTAACCCTTGCGTCGTCGCCATCTGAAAGGTGTAATGGTCAATGATTTTAGCCGC
>JBBRMC010000366.1:0-4539 GCA_038231055.1 Leptolyngbyales cyanobacterium | reverse complement strand
AAGTTCTACAATCTTGACTTGACATAGGCAGATAAGCGATCGATACCTCGTTCGATCGTAGTCATATCCGTTGCATAAGACAGTCGAATGTGATCGTCTGCCCCAAACGCAACACCCGGAATCACTGCAACTTGCTGTTCGCTTAGTAGCCCATCGCAAAATTCAAGGGATGACAGTCCTAATTTGCTGATGTTGATGAAGATATAGAAAGCACCGTTGGGCTTCACACACGTTAAACCTGGAATAGCATTCACTCGATCGAGAATCGCATGGCGACGTTCGGCAAAGGCGAGGCGCATCTGCTCAACACAGTCTTGTGAGCCTTCGAGAGCTGCGATCGCGCCATATTGGGCAAACGTACACACATTCGAGGTGCTGTGTCCCTGAATGATGCTGACGGCTTTGATCAGTTCTACAGGAGCCGCTAAATAGCCCACTCGCCATCCCGTCATCGAATAGGCTTTTGCAAATCCACTGCTGATAATCGTGCGATCGAACACTTCAGCACTTACTGCGCCGATACTCAAATGCTGAGCGCCGTCATAGAGCAGCTTTTCGTAGATCTCATCTGAGACGACGAGAATATCGTGTTCGACAACAACTTCAGCGATCGCGCTCACTTCCTCTGGTGTATAAACCATCCCCGTTGGGTTTGAGGGTGAATTGAGAACAAACAGGCGCGTTTTAGGCGTGATCGCTTGTCGTAACTGATCAGGCGTAATTTTATAGCCGCTTTCTGCTGTGGTCTGAACGATGACCGGGGTGCCTTCTGCCAGCTTCACCATTTCGGGATAGCTCACCCAAAAAGGAGCCGGAATAATCACTTCATCGCCTGCCTCAATCAGAGCCATCATCAGGTTATAGAGCGAATGTTTGCCCCCATTGGTGACGATGATATTTTCAGCGCTGTAGCAGAGTTGATTGTCGGTTTGCAGCTTGTGGGCGATCGCTTCTCTCAGTCTCGGTTCTCCTGCCGCCGGACCGTAGCGAGTTTTGCCTGACTTGAGGGCATCGATTGCGGCTGATTTAATGTGAGCTGGCGTATCAAAATCGGGTTCTCCAGCGCTAAAGCTACAGACATCAATTCCGTCTCGCTTCATGGCTTTGGCTTTGGCATCGATCGCCAACGTCAACGAAGGAGTCACTTGCTTAACCCGTGCTGCCAGCTTCATAGGATTTTGAGTTATGAATTTTGAGTGCGTCAAGGCACCAGAAACCACGTCGAGACGAAATGCCCTAACGCCTGTGCCTAGTGTTAAATCGTAACAGTGGATTCTAACTCAAAACCCAAAACCCAAAACTTAAATTGCGTCAGGCGATCGTGACATCAGGCGACAGATAAACATCCTGAATTTGATGAAACAGCTTAACGCCTTCCTCAAAAGGACGCTGGAATGTTTTGCGCCCCGAAATCAGACCGCTTCCCCCGGCTCGTTTATTGATCACAGCCGTGCGAATGGCTTCTGCAAAGTCAGCTTTCCCTGACGCGCCGCCTGAGTTAATCAACCCGACACGACCTGAGTAGCAATTTAGAAGCTGATAGCGAGTTAAATCGATCGGGTGATCGGTCGTTAGATCAGAGTAAACGCGCTTGTCTGTTTTACCGTAACTTTTGCCTGTGGCTTGAGCGACCGCACCATAGCCATTGTTCACTTCGGGCAGTTTTTGTTTGATGATGTCAGCTTCGATCGTCACACCCAAATGATTGGCTTGACCTGTCAAGTCTGCGGCTAAGTGATAGTCTTTATCCTGCTGAAATGCGGGATTGCGGAGATAGCACCAGAGAATGGTTGCCATTCCCAACTCGTGGGCACGGGCAAACGCGCGACTAACTTCTTGAATTTGCCGACTCGACTCAGGCGATCCAAAATAGATCGTTGCGCCGACCGCCACCGATCCCAAATTCCAAGCCTGCTCGACTGAGGCGAACATAAACTGATCAAACTGGTTGGGGTAGGTCAGCAGTTCGTTGTGATTGATCTTGGTGATAAACGGAATTCTGTGGGCATATTTGCGAGACACACTACCCAAAACGCCCAATGTTGTCGCGACTGCATTACAGCCTGCCGCGATCGCTAACTTCAAAATATTCTCACTGTCAAAGTAGATTGGATTTGGAGCAAACGACGCGCCTGCTGAATGCTCAATTCCTTGATCGACGGGCAAAATTGATAGATAACCCGTGTTTGCTAATCGCCCAAACGAGTAGAGTTGTTGAAGGCTGCGAAGCACTTGCGGAGATCGATCACTATAAGCAAAGGTTCGGTCGATAAAATCGGGACTGGGCAAGTGTAAGAGATCTTTAGAAACTTTTGCCTGGTGGGTGAGCAAGTCTTCTGCTTCGTCACCTAACCAAGCCGAGATCGACTGAGGAGCAGAGAGTGTAGCGGTCATTGCAAAAATCCCCAATTCATGAGCCACATCTAATCTCTTTAATTTAACGGTTGTACCAAACTTCGCTTGCGTCTAGAAGAATACATTTAGAGAGTTTTTAGAAATGGGATTAGCGTATCGATCGGCGTGGGTGACATTAGCGGCAGGCGAGTTTGCTCGGTCAATCGAGTTTTACAGCCGCCTTTTTGGTCAAGAACCTGTCTCTCAAATTCCCGATCGATATGCAGAATTTCAGATCTCTGGGTTGCGGTTAGGAATTTATAAACCGAAACAAAATGAATTGCCTCCGTTAAGCTCGTTTCCGGCAATCAGCTTGTGTTTAGAAGTTGAAGATTTAGAAGCGGCGGTCGAGCATTTGACTCAATTGGGCTATCCGCCACCAGGCGAGATTCTTACACCCTCTCACGGTAGAGAAGTTTATGCTTACGACCCCGACGGGAACCGATTGATTTTGTATCAGCGACTGTAATTAGCGTTAAAAACGCCCTAACGCTGCAAACGTCTGGAATTGTTGCCGCTCAATGAGTAGAAGAGTTTGCCTGTCGCTCTCTCTTTAGACAGATTTGCAGACTGTTTACTTATGAGAGAATTTTACACAACTTAACACCCATATAATATACTTCTGGTTAGGGAAAGCAAAACTTATGGAACTCAAGAGACGGCTCGATTTAATTCGGTTTTTAAGAGAGGAACTGGCACTTCCGGCGGACGCGATCGAGCTAGCTACACGCCAATCTGAGCAAAACACGGCTGCTTTGCCCATGGTGCTTTGGCAATATGGCTTAGTGACGCTCTCGCAACTCGACCAGATTTTCGACCAAATGGAAGTTATCTAACTTTTCACAGACGAAAGCCGCCCGTTTTTAATCTGCACTACCGGATGATTGGATAGGCGAATCAAACTCTCATCATGAGTTGTCACAATCACCGTAATGCCAATCTGATTGAGCTTTTTAAGAATCTTAATCACTTGCCAAGAATTATCAGGATCAAGATTTCCGGTCGGTTCATCAGCTAAGAGTAAGGGAGGAGTGCCCACGATCGCCCGGGCAATGCTGACTCGCTGCTGTTCGCCGCCCGACAACTCTTCAGGAAAACACTCAGCTTTGTGCTGCAACCCCACCATTTTGAGAGCGGCAGGCAAGCGTCGATTAATTTCCTTGCGGGCGTATCCTTGTGCCCACAGCACAAAAGACACATTCTCAGTCACCGTCCGCCGAGGAATCAGCTTGTAATCTTGAAACACAATGCCGATGCGACGACGCAACAAGGAAAGGCGATCGCCCCGCAACAGTGCCGGAAAGTCATTGTCTACTCTAACTTCGCCCTGAGTCGCACATTCTTCGCCATAGAGCAACTTGAGAAACGTTGATTTGCCCGAACCCGACGGACCTGTCACAAACAAGAAATCACCGCGCTTAACTTCTAGATTGACATCAATCAGCGCCTGACTGCCGTTGCGATAGGTCTTGCTGACGCTCTTAAGTTGAATGATGCTATCAACTGGTTTGCTAGAAGATTGATCCGGCGATCGCCGATCGCGTTGCACGTTTCCAGACAGATCGGTGAGAACTTGCGGCATGAGACGTGACGATGAAAAGTCAACCCATTAGAACACAAAGACCAGATTTCAACCGTCAAAATCTCGTGCTGATTGGGTTACGTTTTGTCAGCCGATAGAGAATCGATCGCCCCGCAAACTGTGGCAGTGCCATCATTCTCCGCCAGCGCCAGGGTTCTTGGTAGAGGCGATAAACCCACTCTAAATGGTTATCTCTCAGCCAGCCCGGAGCACGAGTTTTAGTGCCTGCCCAAATATCAAAACTGCCGCCGACCCCGATCCAAAGAGCTTTAGGGCAGAGGTGACGATGCTGGGCAATCCACAATTCTTGACGAGGAACGCCCAAGCCAACAAAAATAATCTGCGGCTGCTGCATCTGGAGCATTTCTAAAAAAGCGGGTTCTTCTTCAGCCGAAAGATAGCCGTTTTGCACCCCCGCGATCGCCAACCCCGGTAAGCGTTTTTGCCACTGATCAGCCGCAGTTTGAGCGACCCCTGGGGCACCGCCAAAAAAGAAAACTGAGACAGATGGATTTGGAGAAGACTCGATCGTAGAGACTCGCTGCGGGGTTTGCTGAGAATTT
>JBBRMC010000365.1:0-4546 GCA_038231055.1 Leptolyngbyales cyanobacterium | reverse complement strand
TGGCTACCCAGCCCGTTAGGAACTGAACCCTTTGAAGCGATTTCTAAACAATGATGTTTCAACGTTCACTCAAGGACGTTGCTGCATAGAGATATGAAAAACAAAAACCACCCTCACCCTAGCCCTCTCCCCGAAGGAGAGAGGACAGGAGTTCTGGCGGTCTATCTCTCTACTCTTAAGATACAAGGGCTAGAATCTTGTTCCCTCTCCTTTTGGGAGAGGGCTAGGGTGAGGGAAAGTCTGGGTCTTATTTAATCCACATTTCTTACTTGATATGTGTGGCTCAACTTCAGGAGGAGCCTTTCGCTAGACAGGAGCCGTTGCTACGCTTCCGTTAAGGCGACTAAGGGCACTTCTACAGGAGACTCTACCTCTGATTTTGCAGACAACTTTTGACTAATCGCCGACTGAATGAATCCTTTAAACAATGGATGAGGTTTGCTGGGTCGCGACTGAAATTCGGGGTGAAACTGGGTTGCCACAAAAAACGGATGTCCGGGAAGCTCAATGATCTCAACGAGTCGTCCATCTAATGACGTGCCGCTAATCACATATCCGGTTTCTAAAAATAGGCTCCGATATTGATTATTGAACTCATAGCGATGGCGATGCCGTTCATAAACAACTTCTTCGTCATAGAGGCTAAACGTTAGCGTATCTGGGGTTAAGCGACAGGGATACAAACCGAGGCGCATGGTGCCGCCCAAGTCTACAACGTCTTGCTGTTCGGGCAATAAGTTAATCACTGGGTTTTTGGCATCCGGGACAAATTCAGCGCTGTGAGCCTCTTCTAAGCCCGCCGTGTTTCTTGCCCACTCAATCACTGAGCACTGCATCCCCAAACACAAGCCCAAAAAGGGAATTTTATGAGTTCGGGCATATTCGATCGCAGCAATTTTGCCATCAACTCCTCGAATTCCAAACCCACCAGGCACTACGATGCCATCAATGCCTTTTAGATAAGACTCTGCATCCTGTTCTTCGATATCTTCAGAGCTAACCCATCGCAGTTGCAGTTCACTGCCGTTGGCGATCGCGCCATGCTTTAAAGCCTCGACGACCGAGAGATAGGCATCACTCAGGCGCACATATTTGCCGACGATCGCGATCTCAACTTTTTGAGTCGGACGGTAGAGCCGCTCGACTAAAGTATGCCATTTCGTCAAATTAGGCTGACGTTGTTCTAGGTGCAGCAGGTCGATCGCTTGGGTGGCGAGTCCTTCTTTCTCCATGATCAGTGGCACTTCATAAATGCTGGCAGCATCTTGACAGGTGATCACACACTCTACGGGCACGTCGCAAAACTCAGACATTTTTTCTTTAATGCCGGGGGGAAGGGGACGATCGCAGCGGCACACCAAAATATCGGGCTGAATGCCAATCGATCGCAGTTCTTTAACGGAGTGTTGGGTGGGTTTGGTTTTCATCTCCCCCGCCGACGGAATCCAAGGCACTAGCGTGACGTGCATATAGATCACGTTTTGTCGCCCGACTTCTTTGCGAAATTGGCGAATCGCTTCTAAAAAGGGTAGCGACTCAATATCGCCGACAGTGCCCCCAATCTCAACCAGCACCACATCAGGATTGGTGTTCTTCGCAACTCGCAGAATTCGTTCTTTAATCTCGTTGGTGATGTGAGGAATCACCTGCACCGTGCCGCCGTTATAGTCGCCGCGCCGCTCTTTATGAATAACTGACTGATAAATCGAGCCAGTGGTGACGCTATTGAGACGAGACATGGGTGTGTCGGTAAACCGCTCATAGTGCCCCAAGTCCAAGTCGGTTTCAGCCCCGTCTTCGGTCACAAACACTTCCCCATGCTGGAAGGGACTCATCGTTCCGGGATCGACGTTGATATAGGGGTCAAGCTTGAGAATCGAAACGGAATAGTCGCGCGACTTGAGCAATCGACCTAAACTGGCTGCTACGATGCCCTTGCCAATACTAGAGACAACGCCACCTGTCACAAACACAAATTTAGTCATAAAACCTGGGCAGAAATGCAGATAACCCGTTCATTTTGACACAGGGATCTGGTGTGCGGATGGGTCATTTGTCATTCGTCACTGATTAGCAACAATTCTATGAATGCAGTGTCTTTGCCTTAAGCTCGACTTTATCCATTTTGAAAAGGCTCCATTTCTAGTGGTGCTTGGATCGTAGACAGGATCGCAAACTTTTCAGACCTCTTTAACCGCTATCAAGAAAAGTCTAGAGATAATCTGATATGCCAGAACTGCTGGTGTTTCAGGGTTTCAGCAAATGGATAAGTCGAGCTAAAGCAGTGAGAGACAATTATCTAGAGAACTGTTGCCAGATATTTCCCTTATCGCATTGACTAGCGGGGAGAATCTTCTGTCAACGAGCATCAAGATTCGTCATACTGTATTACAGAAGGGCATACTCCCACTCTCGGTAGTTTCTCAATCAGCCAAGTCACTATGAAACGCAGACCCAGGAACGATTCCTACGATTATGAAAGAGACGACGATGCTTACACTCCACCCGATAAGGGCAAGCAGACTAAGCCAAAAACGCCGTTTAACTACACTTCTCTTTTCATCATTGCAGGCATTTTTATTCTCGGCATTGGCGTAGGCATTGGGTTTAGCTCCACCGCTTCGACTAACGACTCGAATGTGGTGAGCAACGTGCAGATTGACGCAAAAGCCCCTAACCCTGAGATTTGCATTCAAAACGGGGCAAGCGCGATCGCGTTAGAAACCCGCTTTTTTGTGACGCTCAATCCGTTTAAAGTCTATGTCGCTCAAGCCAGCACTCAACCGGGATGTGTGTTGCGAAGCGCCAACTGGCAGATATTAGAGCAACGCAATCTGATTACCCCTGACCAAACCCGCGAATGCCGTCAACGTATGAACACGTTTGGTTACGTTGGCGCGTTAGAGAGCAATCCTAAAATCGATTGTGTCTATCAGAGCGACAACGCCAAAAACCTCTTCTTAACCACCCCCGGATCGGGAGCGACTGCGCCAGAAAACGAGAAATTCTAGCGCCTCTCAGATTCCCCAATAAACGCATACATCCCCGGTTTCTCAAAAGGAATCGGGGATTTTTATCATTGCAGCCATAACCTCAAGCTTACCTAAAATCTTCTGTCAGCCGCACATCCAGAATTTGCCCTGGTTGAATTGTGGCAGCTTTGGGAGCCGTTGCATAAGTCGCTGCTGCCCCTGCTGCTGCCCCTCCAACCACGTTACCGCCCGAAAGTCCGCCTAAGATGGCACCTGCCAATGCCCCAATGCCAGAATTGCGAATCAGACGATCGTCAGCAACTTTTCGGGCACCGCCTAAGACATCTGACTGAGCCGCGATCGTCACATTTTGTCCTCTCAGCAAGATTGCCTGAGCGATAAAGCGGCTGCCGCCTCCACTGCTCTCAAATTTTCCTAAAACCTCGGTGCCTTCTGAAGCAATTAACCGACCTGACCGATCGCGCAAATCACTGTGCAATAGCAAGACTTCTTGCCGAGACTCAGACGACAGGGGCAATGCCTGAGTGCCGGGATATCGTAGGCTCAGCACTGTGCCAGCCGGGAGTATTGCAGAATTGTAGCTGAGCAGGTTGGGAGATTGCGACAGCGATCGCTCTATCACAGGCAAGGCGGGCAGAGGTTGACCAAACTCGATCGTGTTGGATTGACTCGATCGCATCGGTTGACCAAACTCGATCGAGTTCGGTTGAGATCTCACAGGTTGACGGTTTACCGTGATTGGGTTTGGTGCAGGAGGCTGTAATGGTGGCATCGACACAGTCGCATTTGGATTGGCGACATCGCTAGGAGGCAACTCAGGCGGGGTTGGCGATCGACTGCCCAACGGTGGCACACTTACAGTCGGCGCACTTTGAACACCCGGAGCCGTGACCGGAGGCAGCGAATCTGGAATCGCTAAACTCGGATTGATCTCTGGAAGTTGCAGGCTCGGTGCTGGCTTTTGAGTGGTTCTAGAGGTGGATTCGATGGCGGGAGCTTGACTCGGAGGTAGACTGGTGAGAGTTTGCGTCGGAGGTGGACTCGAAAGCGCTGGAGTTGAGTTTGTAACAGGCTGCTCAGGACTTGGGGCAATCCCTGGTGGAAAATTTTCGGGTGCTGGCGGAGTGGGCAGATTAGCGGTCTTAGACGAGGCTGATGCAGCCACTACTGAAGGAACTGTGCCCGGAGGTGGATTCGTTACGATCGGGGCACTTGTCATAGGCGGCGGCACTGCAATATTGATCGGCTTATCTGATGGAACGATCGAACGATCAGTTTGACCTGCACTAACCCCTGTCTCACCAGGCGACATCCCTGGAGGATACTGAACTGCGGCAGGTGGCGGTGCGATCGGAGTCGGCGGAAGGCTTGGAATCGTGGCGGGTGAGCTTGTCAACGCCTGGGTAATGAGAGGACGCAACACCCAGCGATCGCTAGATGGTTCTGCTTCGCTGATTTGCTGAAGTTGGGCTTGCCCCCGCATCAGAGTCGTATCGGGTGAAAGCTCTAGCACAATCCGCGCTAGCCCTGGCTTGACCTGCGAGACGCGCACC
>JBBRMC010000364.1:0-4549 GCA_038231055.1 Leptolyngbyales cyanobacterium | reverse complement strand
GTGCCAACGGTAAACGCTGGGTAGCTATGTGCGGAGCGGATAACCGCTGAAAGCATCTAAGTGGGAAGCCCACCTCAAGATGAGTGCTCTCATGGGGTTAACCCAGTAAGGTCACGGGTAGAACACCCGTTGATAGGCGGTAGATGGAAGCGTAGTAATATGTGCAGTCGAGCCGTACTAATAGACCGAGGGCTTGACCTCATCTCAATCAACAGTCGGTGACTGGTAAAAGAACAAGTTTCTATGCAGCCTTCAAGGGTCTGAACCAAGGTAGACCACACTTTTCCTGGTGTTTCTAGCGTCGTGGACCCACCCTGACCCATCTCGAACTCAGGTGTGAAACGTGACAGCGGCGAAGATAGTTGGAGGGTAGCCTCCCGCAAAAATAGCTCATCGCCAGGGCAATCGTTAGAATGGCACTTCTTATAAAATGAGAAGTGCCATTCTGTTTATGGTAAGTTCTAGCTTACGATCGCACAAACACCCAAAAAAGATTTAGTTCGCTCTTTGAGCAATTTTGGCAATCGCAATAATCACTTCTTCAGCTACCAAACATATTTTCTAGCGGCTGAAGTGATTATATTTATTGAGGTAACGTTAAGGTTATTGTTCTGAAGGGTACATTATACGTGCTAGTTTGTGCGTTAAATTCTGATGAGTTCCCTTCTTGATCAAGGTATAGAAGCCTTTGAAGCTAAGCAGTATTACTCAGCGATTGATTTATTTACGCGTTTTATTGAGATTGAACCAGAAGAAGCAGAAGCTTACACTTGGCGCGGTTTTTGTCAATTACCAATCCATGACTACTTAGCAGCAGATGATGATTGTAGTCGAATTCGTGATTATCTGTTAGCCGTGAAAGATTGTGATCGTGCGATCGAGCTAGACCCGACGGTTCGGTTTTTCTACACCATACGAGGAATAATTCATAGTTCTCTCGGAAACTATAGCGGTGCAATTTCGGATCATACGTTTGCTATTGTCTTAGCGGAGGACTCACAAGAAAGAAGAGATTCTTATTGCAACAGAGCTTGTTGTTTTGAATATGCTAAAGATTTTTACAATTCAATTGCTGACTATACAAGTGCTCTAGCTTGCTGCTCGGAGGATTCTGAGGCAATTTGGGAACGCGCACAAGCATATCAAGCAGTTGGAATGAATTCGCAGGCACTTAGAGATTTACTTGAGCTTCAGATTTTAGATCCTGAATATGATGATGAGATTGATATCCAGATTACGAAGTTGGAAGCGCAGCTTTTAGAAGAAGACAATTACGAGGAAGAAGAAGACAATTACGAGGAAGACGAAGATAATTACGAGGAAGACGAAGACAATTGCGAGGAAGACGAAGAGCAAGGAAGCGGCACCATAGATGATGATGAGGAAGAGGACGATTACGAGGAAGAGGATGATGTAGGCAACTATGAGGAGGATGAGAATGAAGAGAGTGACATCGTAAATGACGAGAATGAATATGATGAGGATGACGAAGACGCTGAGGAACAGGATATTGATGGAAGTGATTATGTAGAAGATATAAACGTTGATGAAGAATTGAGCTTAGAAATACTGCTAAGCGATTTAGATAGACTAACTGGACTACCTCAGGTTAAAGCTGAAGTCAAGAGTCTTATTAATTTAGTTCGTGTTCAACAACTTCGTCGTGAGCGAGGCTTTCCAGCACCAGCTTTGTCTCTACATCTAGTTTTTACAGGTCATCCTGGAACTGGCAAAACAACAGTGGCAAGACTAATAAGCAAGATTTATCGTGCGGTAGGATTGCTATCCAAAGGTCATTTAGTAGAAGTAGATCGTGCAGGTTTAGTAGCAGGTTACATTGGGCATACAGCGCTGAAAGTTCAAAATGTAGTACGGAGCGCACAAGGTGGAGTGCTTTTTATTGATGAGGCTTACACCTTAACTCAGGAGAGCAAAAACGATTTTGGGCAAGAAGCAATTGATACACTTCTAAAATTGATGGAGGATCATCGTCATGACTTTGTTGTGATTGTTGCAGGTTATCCAGAACTTATGGAAGAGTTTTTGCAATCAAATCCAGGATTGCAGTCTCGCTTCAATAAACGTATTTTCTTCCAAAACTATACTGTGGAGGAAATGCTTGAAATTCTTTGTGAGTTATGTGCTGATTACGGTTGCTACTTGACTGAATCTGCAAAGTACATGGCAGGAAGAATCATTGCCGAGAAAGTTCGATTAGATCTGATCGGATTTGGAAATGGACGTGGTGTTCGCAATCTATTTGAGAACGCAATCTCAACACAAGCAAATCGCCTTTCTACATTGCTTTCTCCCACAGATGAAGAACTATGCACTTTAATTGATGGCGATTTTATAGATATGAGAGTTCCACAAACAATTGAGAATTGATGACTCAACCCTGATCGCGAGCTAGATTAAAGCAATATGATCGCTCTTCACTCAAATATACTGACGAGTTGACGTTTCGCCTTGAATATCGATGAAAGTCGCAGTTACAGGGTCAAGTGGATTTGTTGGAACTCGGTTAGTGGAAAGATTGACAATGGATGACCATCAGATTATTGCTTTTACTCGCAATGTCAGCAGTGCAGAACGAGTTTTGCCAAAGTCGCAGAATCTGGAAATTGTGGCTTACAGTCTGAAAGAGGCGGGGGAATGGCAGGCGAAGAAATTTTGAGATGCGATAGCGTTGGGGATTGGGCGGGATAGTCGATCTCTAAAATCGCTAGACTTCTGAACTGAAAAAGACCTTGCTGGAAAGTCGGACTTTGACGACTCAGAATGTGGTGAATGAGATCGCAACCCTAACGGATTGATAGCTTGTCTATCCCCTCACCCAAAAACTATCCGAACCATTGAGATACAACCTTTACGTTAGATGCGATTAGGGTAGTCAAGCCGGGAGGGGTTGGTAGCTCCTACTCCACCACTTCAACCAAATCATCGATTGTCACCTCAAAAGCCTTCGCAATCTTATAAACCGCACTCAAATCAACAGTATTCAATTCGCCACGCTGCACATAGCTTTTGAGTGTACTGTAATTAACTCCAGCCCTTTTAGCGACTTCTGTAAGCGTCCAACCTCGCTCATCAGCAAGCTCTCGAATCTTTAATCTAACTAACCCCATTTAAGTCTTGACATGGACGCAATTGCGTCCTTTAATAAGGTTTGTACATTGAAAAGCGATCGCTCTTTTCGCCTGGAAAACTTGAGAGCGATCGCTACTTCTTATCCCATTGCGGGAGGTAACCATATGATATCAGCATTGCAGCCGTCAGCAACGGTTGGTGACAGTTTTGTGCGGAGTTACCGCGATCGTTTGTCTCCTTGGTGCATTATTCAGCTTTTGCCAAAGATGCAGCGCCGTGTGGTGGCTCGGTTTCGGCGGCGGAATGATGCGACGGAACATTTGCGGGTGTTGAAGCGGCTGAACCCGATCGGAAATTATGAGATTGTGTTTGACCCGGCAGTAGAAGAATTGGCAGCCGTTGAGTAATCGATGTAGGGGAGGAGGGTGCCCGATCGCCCTCTTTCTGCCACAAAAAATCCCCTAACATTGCTGGTAGAGGACTGTCATTCCGGGTAAACAAGATGATTTAAGTCTACAGTTCTTCTAAGTTTGAAAAAGTCACTAGCGAACAGAAGGTTGCTCATCTTTGAATCTTGCTCAGTAACCTTCTTTTGGAACTGAAGTTAGCATTAACTCAGGATGCTCGACTTCGGGGTGATAATTGAAGGCTTCATCGGTTGCTGAGCTAGTTGGCTTGAAGCGTCGAACTCTTTGGGTTAAACCGACGATGAAAAATCCTACGATCGCTGCGAATCCTGCCCCGGCAATCCTCATTTCAGAATTTGAAGGGGTCGATTGTTCAGGACGGATCGAGGCTTTAAAGGGTGAGTTAGCCAGTTTGTCTGGGCTGAAGGCAGTTGGATTTGATTGGCTAAATGGACATGCATCTGCGGGAACTGAACCGAGTAGGACACCGCTTAAAATAGTGATGGAGAGTGCAATCGTCAAAGACACACGGGCTTGATTCATGGTCTTATACGCAGTAACAACGCCCCGATTATCCGTTGAAACTTAAACTAGACACAAGATCGATAGACTACAAAACCTTAATTTTATTTGTACCCCATGCCGACTTATCCCGGAATTTCTAGCGAAGCCTTTAGACATCCGCTCGATCGCCAAGCCGAACAAGCTCTCCGCAGCATTCCAGGGTTTGATGTGGTGGCGCGAAAGTTTGTAGAGTTTATTTATGAGCGTCCTCGGTTTGTCTATTTGATGGGAAACAGCATTCAGGTCGGACCGCGGCAGTATGCGAGTGTTTATCAAATGTTTCGAGAGTGCCTGCGGGATTTAGATATTCAATCAGAGCCGACGCTGTTTGTGTCTCAGGCTCCGCTAGTCAATGCTTATGCGCTGGGGCAAGAGCGTCCGTGTGTGGTGTTGAATACGGGGCTTTTGGATCTGTTGAGCGACGTGGAACTACGATCGGTGATTGCCCACGAACTCGGACACTTAAAATGTGGTCATACGACTCTGAC
>JBBRMC010000363.1:0-4563 GCA_038231055.1 Leptolyngbyales cyanobacterium | reverse complement strand
CTGCCGTGAACGCGGTTGGCATATAAGTGCTGAGGCCAAACTTTTTTCACAAAAATTCTAGCATCAATCCCATCTCTAGTATGGATTGATACAACTTTCTCATATTTAGAGAGTCTTGCCCCCAAAAAGAAATAGCCAAAGGGGAATGACTAGTAAAAGCCCGACTGTGCTCAAGGCAATGCTGCTAGAAGCGAGTTCACGATCGAGGTTATACTCCTCCGCCAAAATTAAGCTTGCAAAGGCGCTGGGCATTCCTGCCATCAAGACGAGCGACAAGCGGGAATCACCAGAGAGTCCTAACAGGCTGGTTCCCAAGGCGACTAAACTCGGCAGCACCAGAATTTTGAGCGCCACTGGGATCAAAGCAGTTCTGATGCTTTCCCAGCCTTGAAGTTGACTTAATCGCATTCCCATCAGCAAGAAAGAGGCGGGGATCACAAATAGTAGAGACGAGTCGATAACTCCTTCCGCCAAGGCGGGGAAGGGAATGGCTTGAGTGAAATATCCGATTGTGAATGCCCAAAGTGACGGGACGAGCAACACATCGCGAAGCAGTAACCACCAGTGATTGGGTTGATCTGACCGTCCATAATAACTGGCAATCAAAACGCCGATGCCATAGGTGCCGATCAGATTTTGGGTCACGCTAAAAAAAATTGCCCAACTCATATCCCCTGCATTGAGCAGATTGGGAATGATCCCCAAGCCCACAAAACCCGTGTTGCCCAGCATACTAGCGATGATAAACGTGCCTTGACGAGAACGATTTAGATCGGGGAGCCACGATCGTAGCCGTTTTCCTCGATCGTCAGTTTCCTGAAACCCATCTTGTTTGAGCCAAAAATTTAGCCCTTGCATCGCGCTCCAAGCTAGCAGCAAGCCAGTTCCCAGCGTCCCCAGTGTGACAGCAGGAGCTAGCCCAACTTGATTTGAGAAGTCGGTTTGCCGTGCCAGCGCAAAAATTTGCCAAGGAATGCCGACCCAGTAAAGGCTGCGTCCCATCAAGCGGGGAAGCGTTTGCGGCACAAATCGAAAAGAGAGAATTCCTAGCCCTATCCAGAAAATGAGGGGCGTGTATGCGTGGAACAGCGTTTCGATCATGCCAAGTCACTCAGGGAAAATCCCCAGAGGTGCCCCTAGAAGCGTTAATGCTTTAATTCTAGATTTTCTTGAACAATTTCACTGCAAGAAATCGTGGTCATCGGGGTTCATGATCGCGGTCGGGAGATAGTCCGATCTAGAGAACCTGCCAGTCTTTAATCCGCCACTGATTATCTTGTCGCACTAAGGAGTATCGAACTTGTAGAGTTTCTGTTTTAGTGTCTGCAAGTTGTTCGCCTTCGTAATATTTGCTGGTTTCAGCGATCGTTGCAGTGGCAGTCGCCTGACTCGGATCGGTAGAGCTGACTGCAACCGTGTCTACTTTTACCGTGTGTTCGTATTGCTTATACCAGTTTTCCCGCTTCGCATCTTCAGCGTTTTTGCGCCACTCAGCAAGTTTAGGTTCAGCTAACACTTGAGTCAGTTTTTCAACCGTATGAGATTTCCCCATCGCGTCTTTCTTCGCGTCTAGCCAAAACTCTAGAACTCGTTGAGCTGTGGCTTGATTCATCTCACCCGATAGCGGAGTTGCAGCCGTCTCAATAGGGATGGGGATCACAGGTTGGTCAAGCTGCACCAATAGCTGATCGTCGGTAGCTCTAGACGTGAAAAACTTCACCGATCGGAATAACAAAAAGCCTGCTGCTCCGACCGCAAAAATTCCCAGCAGCAGCAGAGGCAGAGGCAGACCCCGACGACGCTTGACCTTTACGGGATGACCCTCTCCCCGACGGGGCGGTAAGTCTTCTGCATCCGGGACACGATGACCATTGTCGAGATTGCCGCGCTGACGATCGCCTCTCGATCGTCCTTTCCCATTTTCAGAGGTCTGCAAGCTGCCTTCAGGAGAGAGGTTAGCAATGCGTTCGGCGTTGGGCATTGCAACCACGTTAGAGGCAACGGCTCCGGTTGCCAGAGTTGCCGTCGTGGTGCGAGAGGACTGCTCGCCTGGGGTTTCATAGACTTGGGCAGATCGAATGGGTTGTCTGCTAGAAGCTGAGATTCCAGAAGGTTGAGCGGCGATCGTTTGAGCCGCAACGCTCTGACGGTTCCAATGGTGTTGAGCCGCCCATTCTGCTGAGTCAGGTTCGGCGGGTAACTCTTCGAGATATTCTTGAACTTGCTCGTTGGCAAAGTAGTCTTTGAGCGAGACGCGCTTTTGTGACAAATCGCGGAAGTGTGGAAACACCTCATCTTGGAGCCAGCGCTCGGCGTAGAGACACAGCCCTGGCAATAGGTCGGGTGCCCCTTGGGAGTGTTCACGAATAAAGACGAGCGGCTCATATTCTTGGCTGAGTTCTAACGCTCGGCTCGCTTCTTCGGTTTGCCCTAACAACAGCGCACAGACTGCCTGTTCGAGATGCACATCTTGCCGACTGCCTAACCGCATTAGCATTGCTTTAGCGCGACGAATCAGCGCAGGTTGTTGTTCGGCGAACCCGCTTGCCATTAACGCATAGACCGCCAGATAAGTCGCGACCGCCGACGGACGACGTGCCTCTTCTTCAAATAACGTCTGCTGTTCTTGGGCGGTGAGATACCCTCGCAACTGCTGAATGAAGCGCAGAAAGTCGTCAATGCTCAACCCAGACTGATCATTGCCTGAGCCATCAATGCCAACGCGCTCGCGCAGCATATCTCGCAGCAATTTCAAGCCGTTGTGCCGATCGCTCGAATTTTCGTCTGGCAGTGCCAAAAGTTCTAAAATTCGGTAGGGGCGAAGTTTGTAAAGATCCGACTGAATTTCAGATCGAACGCTGGCAAATAGTCCTTCTCTCATGAGTAATTCTTGTCCCGTTTCCAGCGCCTCTGCCGCGTTCTCATACTGTCCCTGCTGCCACTGTTCACGACCTAGCTCAAGACACGACAGCGCAACGGTTAGGACAATATCTGACAAAACAATTCTAGGATCGCCAAAGCGTCCATCGTTCAGGTTCGCGTTGCCGCTACTTAAATAAGGGCGACCTAATCTCAGGACTAGTTCATATTCGCCCAACTCCTGCAAGATCAGCAGGGCACCCATGAGTTGCTTTTCTGGGATCTCAATGCTGGGCGATCGAGGGTCTTGGTCAGCGATCGCGCCACTGAAGGTCAACTCTGCTTGACTGAGATCTGCATCGTAAGCGGTTGCCAAAAAGCGTGCATCATAATTTTGGCGTTGTTCTGGCTTTGACAGCACCGAATAGGCTTCATCCAACAACTGACGACGCGATGCGATCGCTGCTTCAGAATACTCACGACGAGGGAGTTGCAGGGTGCGATCGCGATGCGCCTGCTTTAATTGGTCGGCAGTAGCCTGGATGGGTAAACCCAGAATCCGATAATAATCGAGCGGAATACGCACGGTTGACTTCCCCAGCAGTGAGCAATAAATAGTGACGAAAACCAGGACACTAATCGGTTGAATGCCATCATACCCCGTAGATGCAAAGTCAGCAGACTACTTAAATAAACTCAGACGTGAGCAGTCTCCTCATGGGCGTTCTCTACAATTCATGAAAGCGCCATCTGCTTAATCAAACCTTGAATTCGTGTTTGCAGACTTTTTTTGCACACTTCTGTCATTAGTTAGGCAATTTATAGTTTGATCTTTGACCCAACAGAACGGTATCTTAAACTAAATTATTGGTGTTGCACTCTGTAGCGCCCTCGATCGTCAAATTCAGCACTCTAAGCGCTTAGTATAGAACGTTAGAGTGAGAGAGCAAGTCTTAACGACTCTTTGGAAAAGGCTTGCTCTGCGATCGGGGTCACCCTTCAGAATCACCGTACAGTTTGGGTATTGCAGCGAGGTGTCTAAAAGCGCATGGTACAGAAAAGAACGTTCCCGACAATTCAATCTGCTTCTGCCCAAATCACCCAAGAAGAAGGGATGTGTCTTTATAGAGACATGATCTTGGGGCGCTTTTTTGAAGACAAGTGCGCCGAAATGTATTATCGGGGCAAAATGTTTGGGTTTGTCCACCTCTATAACGGGCAAGAGGCAGTTTCGACGGGAGTCATTCAAGCAATGCGCCCCGGTCAAGACTATGTGTGCAGCACCTATCGCGACCACGTTCACGCTCTCAGTGCGGGAGTGCCTGCGCGCAACGTGATGGCGGAACTGTTTGGCAAAGCAACCGGGTGCAGCAAAGGTCGCGGTGGCTCAATGCACTTATTTTCAGCAGAACATAAATTATTGGGTGGCTTTGCCTTCATTGGAGAAGGCATTCCCGTCGCTCTAGGGGCTGCATTTCAGTCAAAATATCGTCGCGAAGCGTTGGGTGACGAAAGCTTTGATCAGGTGACGGCTGCGTTTTTTGGCGATGGCACCACCAACAACGGTCAATTTTTTGAGTGCTTAAATATGGCGGCACTCTGGAAACTGCCGATTCTCTTTGTGGTCGAGAATAATAAGTGGGCGATCGGCATGGCTCACGAACGCGCTACCTCTCAGCAGGAAATTTATAAAAAAGCCAGTGT
>JBBRMC010000362.1:0-4563 GCA_038231055.1 Leptolyngbyales cyanobacterium | reverse complement strand
GTGCCCACTCAATATCTTTCGTGGTGATGCCGCCCGAATCATGAGTCGTGAGGTCGATCGTCACCCGGTTATAGACATTGAACCATTCTGGGTGATGTCCGATCGCTTCCGATACCAGGGCGAGACTCGACATAAACCCAAACGCTTCGACAAACGAGGGAAATTTAAACTGTTTGTGCAGTTTGTCAGATTCGATCGTCCAGCCATCAAGTTGCGCAAGTTGGACTTTAAGATCAGCGGACGATAGTTTAGGGTCAGACATTTTTTCTTTAATAAATGATCGCGGCAGGTCGTAGGAGAATCTCGATGCGATCGCCAGGTTTGGGTTCTAAGACCTGAGTATCAAGATGGTTTTCAGCTAGCTTTGTACGAAACTCATCGGGACTTCCGATCTCCTTCAGCATAGAGGGCAACCAGCCTTCAAATAAAATATCGCCGCCTGCCGCTGTTGGAAGCATGACTTGGGGCTGAACGTCTTGGGCTAGTTTCAACGCGCTTTCGCTGCCTTTGATGAGTGAGCCAATGAATGGAAGTGCCACATCGATTAGGGGAGTGATGACAACCTCGATCGGAGCATTTTCTTTGAGCGTTGGAGCGTGAAACCCATGAGGCTCATAGTAAAGTTTGACTCCGCTCGTTAACTCTTTTAGCAAATAACCATTTTCCTGCACCATGGGACCCAACGGAGAACCCGGTGTTGCCTGAATCGTTACGTCATCTAGCGTAAAAGTCTCCCCGTGCTTGAGGGCAGTCACTTGCGAAAATCCCAACTGTTGAGCAACCTTTGCAGCACTAGGCGAACCCACTACTGGAATAGCTTTATCCAATCGCTTTAACGTCTCTGGGTGAGCGTGATCTTCTAAACCCTGAGACAGCAAAATCAAATCTAGATCGTCAGGAATCGTCCGATTTTGATGACGATAGCTTTTAAACAACCAGGCGAGATTGCTGAAGGTCAACTCTTCTACTAACCAAGGGTCAAGCAAAATTCGCTTTCCGGCGAGTTCGATTAGCCAGGAATTGCTGTCTAACCAGGTTAAGTACATCATCAAAATCAAGCGCAGCAGTGACTTCTAGATTCTAAAGGATTATTGAGAAAGATAGCGCCTGTGAGCCTCACACATCCACTTTCAGCGTTTCGCCCATTGTGACCACTCGATCGCCCTTAATCAGCTTTCGTCCTCGTCGCGTCTCGATCTGTCCATTTACCTTCACTTCTCCAGCTTGGATCAGCACCTTTGCCTGTCCTCCGCTTTCGACAATGCCTTTCATTTTGAGGAATTGATCAAGTTTGATAGGTTCGTCAGTTGCCATAATGAGCGATTGGATGAGTGATAACTTCTACAGTAGTCTGCTTCGCTTTCAACCGATAAAATTTACCTCCACTTTAAACAATTCGTTCTTTGCTTCGTTAGTATAAATTAATATCATCTCACCGTCTTGAGGATGACACTCATGGAGTGGATTTGATGCTCAACGCTTCATCGGGTGACAGCAACGCAGCCCCGATCGTCGAACTACCTGTCTCATCTAGCACAAGTCAACCACCCTCTTTAGGAAAGTATTCAACGCTGTCTGCCTATCGCAGTCGGCTGCGGGTTGAAGAAATGCTAGTCAATCCCTGGCGAGACGCTAAGACGACGACTCGCTCCAATCCTCGTCTTATTTGTGTCGATCATGCAGCGCCATTATCTCCTTTGCGCGATCGCGATCTGGGCGCACTTGATGAGTTCTTCGATCGCTCTGATATGCCCGATTTAGAGCAAGACGTAAATCGTCAATTACTCCGTCTGTTTCCTGAACCCTGCTGGGAAGATGATCTGAGCTTTCTCAAAGAGCATCTCTAATAAGTTTTGGTTTTGAGTTTTGAGTTTTGAGTTTTTCGATGTGACTATTGGAGAACGCACGTCGGTCATTTTTTCTAACTCAAAATTGTTATGTCTCCATTGCCCGAATTAATCAATAATCTACCTAATATTTGCGGTCATGAGACAGAAGTAACCGTCGCACTTCAGCCTGATCGACCCGTATTTTTACCCGACACAAATCTGAAATTAGAGTCCTTTTCAGCCACCTTCTCGATCGCGCTGCATATGCACCAGCCCACCATTCCAGCGGGGACAGATGGGTCGCTGATTAGCAATTTACAGCAGATGTTTGAGCATCCTTACGACGGAGATAATCACAATGCGGCTCCGTTTGCCTGGTGCTATTCACGCATGGGTGACTTCATTCCTGAACTGGTGTCTCAAGGCTGCAATCCCCGTGTGATGCTCGACTATTCGGGCAATTTGCTTTGGGGTCTGCGGCAAATGGGGCGAGGCGATGTCTTAGATAATCTGAAGCGCATCACCTGCGATCGCGCCTATCAACCCTATGTCGAGTGGCTGGGGACAATGTGGAGCCATGCAGTGGTGCCCTCAACTCCGATCGCCGATCTCAAACTGCACATTCAGGCATGGCAACACCATTTTGCAGCTATCTTCGGCTGGGAAGCACTGGCACGAGTTAAGGGGTTCTCACCGCCAGAAATGCACTTGCCCAATCACCCTGACACCCTTTACACCTTCATTCATGCCTTGAAAGAATGCGGTTATCGCTGGCTGCTCGTGCAAGAACATTCGGTTGAAGCGCTAACTGGACATTCTCTAGAGTTTAAGCATCTGCCTCATCGGTTAGTGTCGCGCAACTCTCAAGGTGAGACGATTAGCATCACAGTTTTAATTAAAACTCAGGGTTCAGACACCAAACTGGTGGCTCAGATGCAGCCTTACTATGAAGCCAAAACGCTTTCAAAACAAACGATTTCGGGCGTGAGCATTCCGCCGATCGTGACTCAAATTGGTGACGGCGAAAATGGCGGTGTGATGATGAATGAGTTTCCAGGCGCGTTTAAACGGGCTTGGCATGAAGTCGCAGCAGACCCTACAGTCGTTGGAATCAACGGCACTGAGTATCTAGAACTGATCGCCGCTGCCGGGTGTCGAGACGACGATTTTCCCACCTGTCAAGCGGTCGGGCAGCACCTAATCTGGCAAGAAGTCAATTCTGAAAACGTCACCCCTGCGGGAGTGGAGGCAGCGATCGCGCACCTAACTCAAACCCACCCCAACTTTCACATGGATGGAGCATCGTGGACAAACCATCTCAGTTGGGTTGCAGGCTACGAAGAGGTTTTGACCCCGATGAATGAACTCAGTGCGCTCTTTCACAAAACCTTTAATTCCGCTGACCTGATTCACCCTGATCACTACCGTGAAGCGATGCTCCATAACTTGCTGCTGCAAACGAGTTGTTTTCGCTACTGGGGGCAAGGCACCTGGACAGACTACGCTCAAGAACTCTATCGGCGGGGCAAAACGCTGCTAGAGAGCTAAGGGTTAATTAAGATTTTTTTTATGCCAGGACTGTAATGCTTTGTTGTAACTTGGGAAGAACCCGTTCGGTTTGGCGTAACCTACGCTTAACAGTCCCGTGAGATATTGGTATGTTTGATTTCACATCTCTGTTTGAGTTTTCTCGGAGTCACTGCATTGAGATTTGTGCCTTTTTGGTGCCTGCAAATCTTTTAGCAACGCTGCGGACGCTGATATTGACTGGCTTGCGTCGTCCCTCTGCTCAAATTTGGGTTGCCACCGCGATCGCAAGCTCTTTTGCAGGGTTAATGGTGCTGCACGTCATGACCTGGTTCATCATTGGCGTGGTCATGGCTCCGACGTTTATTTTGCTGGGGTTAGGCAGTATATGCCTGGCTACCAATCTCTGGGCAATTTTTGGGCGTGAAAGCTTGGCGCGGCTTCTCGTCGCAGTTTATAAGTTTTGTACTAGAGTAGATTTGCTCGCCTCCCTGAATTTGCATGAGTGATCCCCACGACGAAGCCTCTCGATCGCACCCAACTCCCAAACCCTCAGAAGTCGATGAGAACTGGATCGAAGACATCGTACCCGATAGCCAAGACTCTGAGGCGCGAAGTCCCTATGTCAGAAAAGTTGATCCGGCGAGTCCGATCATTCTGGTCGAAACGGCATTTCTGGCTAGCGCTGCAAGTTTAATCTGGCTCGTCAACTCCTACTTTCCGATGGGACCGATTTTGCAGGTGTTCTTTCCAGTGCCGATCGCGTTGGTCTATCTACGTTGGGGAAATCGAGCCGCTTGGATGGGGGCGCTGGTGTCAGGTCTGCTGCTGTCAGTGCTGATTGGACCCGTTCGCAGCATTCAGTATGTAATGCCCTTTGGGGTGATGGGCGTTTTGTTAGGAACACTGTGGTATCGTCGCGCAAATTGGGCAACCTCAATCGCGATCGCCACGCTGCTAGGAGTATTTGGTACCTTCTTTCGCATTTGGCTGCTGTCTATTTTATCCGGCGAGGATCTCTGGCTCTATGGCACCAATCAGATTACTAACCTGCTAGAGTGGCTGTTTCTCAAACTCGGACTGTTGATGCAGCCTTCTTTGCCTCTCGTGCAGGCAGTCGTCATCGGAATGATTTTTGTTCAAAACCTGGTGTATCTATTTGTGGTGCATCTCGTGTCGTGGTTTTTGTGCGATCGCCTTAACACCC
>JBBRMC010000361.1:0-4573 GCA_038231055.1 Leptolyngbyales cyanobacterium | reverse complement strand
TCTCGTTAAAGCTGGGGTTAGTGACTGTGAATCCGCCTACGACAGCTACTTCATTCGCCGATTTCAGATAGCTTAAATCAGAGATAATCATTGCTTTCTCCTTTGAGTTAGTGGTTTCTAGAAATCAACTCTCTTGTTTGAGCTGATATTTATAAGATATAACAGCTCATTTTTGCAAGGGGTCATTTTGGCTCATTTTTTGAAATCAATTTTAGAGAATTAAGTAACAGATTTTCTAAGATAAAAGCTGTTTAAAGGGGGGTCATTTTGGCTTGTTTTAATTCAGTGTTTAGCAGAGAAAAGATCTAGGCAGTTGTCTGATTCACAAGCTCTTGGCGAGTCTTTTGTTAATCAATATTAAGTCTATTCAAATTACTCATTCATTTACAGACACATTGATCACGTTTCTACACAAAAACAGAAAACTTACTCAATCCAGTAAATGGATTGAGTAAGCCTAAAATAACGTCAGTTCAATAAATGTGACTCGCTGCGGTTCTATCCTGCCCGTGACTATCAGTCTAGGCTAGCGGTGCGAAACCCGTTGAAATGAACTAGATTCAGCCATTACTGAGTTTTCAGTACCTTAGGTGAGCTTCTCACGATTAGCCCGAATTTTCCGTTTAGGGCGAGTCAGCAACGCAGCTCCAAGTCTTCTCGAACCCGCGTTGAAATAATGCGAATAGCAAAAGATATCAAAGCTGATTGAGACTGAGCGGCAAAAGAACCAAAGCAACATCAGCAGATGTAAATTGCTCAGAACTCAATTAACCGTTCTCAAGAAATGAGAGGTTAATGCAAGAAAGCATTAAGTGTTTTACTAGATTGCTAGTGTGACAGATGATGCAGAAGCAAATGTAAAAGCACCAGTGGGCTGAATTAGCACACCGACACTCATAGACGAAGTTGTGCCAGAAGTTGTTGTGTGGCTCACAGAAACCTCTAAACCCGGTATGTTGTTTAACGAGACTAAACAGCCTAAAGGGGATTGAGGTAGCCCTGTTTGAAATAGCGTGTCACTACCAAGGCTTAAGAGAAGCGTTCCATCTGTAAAGCTTAGAGTCAGCCAATTGGGAGCAACGATGCCACCGAGAACGACTTTTGAGTTGGAAAGATCATTTAAGTGATCTAAATCAGCAATACGCATGAGATTAATCCCCTTAAAATGGATTAGTTAGATGTTGCTCTCATCAGAGATTACGATCGAGTGAGTTAAGCCAATCTGAGCATTCTTTATCGCCATAGCCTATAGTTATATCGAATGTGAGTTAGTCAATGGAGCCATTTTGGCGTAACTTCTGTTTGAGTCCATCAACAAAAGTAAAGGCTCACTTGTCGTAGGTTGGCGGTTGTAAATTGCTCTTAGAAGAGATTGCCCAACAGCTTTTGTTTAAACTGACTTGAATCAAAAACTAGCCAAGTTTTGAATGAGCCGCCTTCGCGAAGGGTATTCGCAAGCCGCAGGGCACACCGCCCACCGTGAATCTCAGCATGATCCTCGCTCAACGCCTTCAGGTAAGCTAAATCAGGAATCCTGTCCTGACTAGATGAGGTAGCTTGAGTTACATTGGTCTGAGCACGATTGCGCCGTAGTTCTCGAAGATTTTCTTTCACTAATCGGCTGTAAGTTCGGCGAGGGATATAGTGACAAGGATTGTAGCCAGCAAATCGCAGGATCAGCACACAAGCCCAGGAATACTTTCCCTCTAAAATGGCATCAACGACCTGATTAAATTGTTCCAGATCCATCACCTTATCGAGTTTACTCGTGGAAGCCTGGGTGGAAGACTTATCAATGGAAGACGAGGTGTAAGAAGGATGGAATCCCATACTTTTCTCCTATTAAGCAAAGTATCAAGTACATAAAATTTCAAGAACGGTTGCAGTGAGTCGGGTTTACAAATTGACACCACTTTGCAGCTTCTTCAACGGATCAAACAATAGATCAATGATTCGACGATGGCGGGTGATAATATCGGCAGTTGCCGTTTGTCCTGCTTTGAATAAAACTTGCTGATGATCCTTGGTGACATGATTACGGTCTAACTGCACGTCGATTCGATAAACCTGTCCCAAGCGTTCATCTGATTGGGCATCTGGGGAAATGCGGACAACCTTTCCGGGCACAGTGCCATATTCTTGATAGGGATAGGCATCGAGTTTGAGTTGGACACGCATTCCCACCTTGACAAACCCTGCTTCTTGATCGGGTAGAATTGCCGACAAAACTAGAGGCTTGTCAGCAGGCGAGATTTCGGCGATCGGTTGCCCAGCCTGCATCACTTCACCCGGATGATGAACCTTTAAAGCCGATACAACTCCACTTGTGGGCGCATATAAATACTGCTGCTTCAGCTTTGAGGTAGCCGTTGCCATTAGCGTTTGCAGTTGGTCAATCTTTGCCTGACTTTGAGACACTTTGATCTCTAGCTGCTGAACTTCTTGCTGCGATTGTTGCTGAAGCTCTTGCTGCTCTGCCCGTTTTTGCGCCAGCTCGCTCTGGAGTCGGCTAACCTCTGCAAACGTTTGTTTCAGCTTTCCGGTCTGCTCGGTGATTGTGCGTGCGCGATCGCGCAAACTCTGCTCAACTTGAAACACTTGTTCTTGAGCGATCGCTCCAGCCATAACGAGTGGCTGAAATTTTTCTAGCCGCGCTTTCTGAGCAGCGGCATCGGTCTGCAATTGGTCAAGTAGTTCTTGGGTGGTCGTAATCGTCGTTTGTGCTTGAGCAATTTGAACTTCTTGTGATTGAGCGACGGGGCGGGAGATCTCAAGCCGGGTTCGGACTTGCGAACGAGCCTGTGAAAGCAAGATTTGGGTCTGACCCAACTCAATTCGAGCTGCTGCCAGCTCTTTTTCGACTTGATCGGTTTCATCCTTTGCCAGTTCAGTATCCAGTTCAACCATGACCTGTCCGGTCTTGATCGCTTTCCCTTCTTCGACTAAAACGCGGGAAACCTTGCCTGATCCCACCACATTCACTTTATAAACCTCACCTTTAGGAACCAGTTTTCCATGAGCGTGAGCCACCTCGTTTACTTGCCCAAACCAAGCCCAAGCTATAAAACAGATTGAAAACGCCATTCCTCCGATCGCTAGACGTAGTGGAAGTACAGAGGGCGGCTGGTCGAGTAAGGTTTCGATTGAAGTTGACCAATACTGAGGTGAGGGGTCTAATTGACAGGATGGAGAACGCACGTCGGTTTGTTGATAATCGTAGGATTGAGATCCCCGATCGTGAGGAGCAATCTGAACCATAATTAAACCTCAATTGTTAAAGTTGATAAAATTCTCTCAAGTTGATTGAGCGAGTCTTCCTATCTAAGTGATTTTCAGGAATTTTTTGAAACGGTATTCGTCAAGTCAAGAACAGACTTCAATGTGCGTCTGGCTCTAGCCGTTATAGATCGAGCTGCTGTTGAGCGAGATGTCCATAAAGCCCCCGAAGCGCGATCAGCTCATCGTGCGTTCCTTGCTCGACGACAACGCCACGATCAAGCACCCAGATTCGATCCGCATTTCTGACCGTAGAGAGCCGATGGGCGATGATAAACGTTGTGCGTCCTCGACTAATTCTTGCCAGATTTTGCTGAAAGCGGCGCTCAGATTCGGTGTCAAGCGAGCTTGTCGCTTCGTCGAGGATAAGAATGGCTGGCTTACCTAAAAGCGCACGAGCGATTGCAATGCGTTGCCGTTGACCGCCAGAAAGGTTTGACCCGCGTTCACCAACTTTCGTGTTGTAGCCCAGGGGCAAATCTTGAATAAAGGCGTGAGCTTCTGCAAGTTTGGCAACTTCCACCACTTGCTCAAAACTAAACTCTGGGCGGTAAAGCTGAATGTTCTCCAGGATGGTACCAGAGAATAAGAAACACTCTTGGGGCACGACTCCTAACTGGCTGCGTAATGACTGCGGCGAAATATGACGAATGTCGTGCCCATCGATCCAAATTCGACCCTGAGTTGGATGGTATAAGCCTTGCAGAAGCTTCACCAGCGTACTCTTTCCAGAGCCACTGCGACCGACGATCGCGATCGTCTGCCCCGCTTCAACCTTCACGGAGACGGTTTCTAGCGTGTTGCGCTGTTCGACCTGTTCATAGCGAAACGTCACCTTCTCAAACTGCACGTCTCCCCGCACGGGCGGCAGCGTCAGCATCGGTTGACCAGGCGTTTCTTCAGGCTGTACGGTAAACACATCATTGAGACGTTCTACTGAAATCAGCACTTCCTGAAACTCGTCCCACAAGCTCACCACTGATAAAACTGGGCTGATGACACTGCCGATCAGCATATTAAAGGCAACGAATTGTCCGATCGTTAACTGATCTTGAATCACCAGCGTTGCGCCATACCAAAGCAGAGCCGTGCTACCCACTGAGTTAATCAATCCTCCAGTAACTTGCAGCCCGTTTGACAGCTTTTGCCCCTTAAATTGAACATTGAGCATACTGATCAGCCTTTCTTCCCAGCGCCAGCGAACTTCGCGCTCAGCCGCAATCGATTTCACCGTCGCTATACCGGTCAACATCTCCACGAGCAGCGAGTTTTGCTCGGCAGTTTCAGTGAATACATC
>JBBRMC010000360.1:0-4573 GCA_038231055.1 Leptolyngbyales cyanobacterium | reverse complement strand
TCTCGAATTACCTGTGTATAGGTAAGGTTAAACGAGGTGTAGTCAAGAAATGGACGCGAAAAGTGACCAAACTGTCCAAATAAAGAGACACTACCATTCACGTTATTTTGGGTGTCACCATTGCTATAAGAGGTGCCCACTCCAGTTAACCCAACGGCAGCCGAAACGTAAGGGACTACCGGGTTGGGCGAATATCGCAGCCCTTCGGTCGGGGTAGCGGGGGCAGGTTTGCCTTGCCACAGCAGAAAGCCCCGGCTCAGGGCTGCACTCGCTTGAAACCGACCTAGACTAATGCGATTGTTGCGTCGAACGGGTTCTAAAAGATCAGCTCGATCTGTGTCGGCATTCACATATTGATAGCCCACCTGATAGCTGAGATTAATGCCTGTGTCACCGAGGGCGATCGTCGGTGAGAAAAATAAGACTCCAACACTGCTTTGGATATTTTGGAAGCCCAAGGAATTATTGAATAAGCGATCGCGGTAACTCGCTTCTAAACTCAGCGTGTGTGTTCCGATTAACTGTTGCGCTCTGACACTTGCTCGCAAGTTATTTTCAACTTTGCCGAGATCTAGACTGGTCAACACACCGACCGCACGGATTTGAGTCCGGGGGGTAATCAGTGCCGACACTTTGCTTCTCAAACCAAAATTGTCTGGGGCGAAAGGGTTTCCGCCATTAGTGATCGCTCGCTGCAACAGAAATTGCGGAGTCAACGTAAACCGAACTGGACCTTGAGGCAAGATGTCTAGTTCTCGCTCAACGAATAGTCCGCCTCGATCGTCAGTATCGAGTCCAAAATTCACCAGAGCGGGCTGACGTTCGTTGCGATCAAAGATGACACGATTCCGCAGCAGCGGCAGTGAAAATCTCTGGTCAAATACCAAACGAGGACGAGTTGCAACCAGTTCGTCACGCAAGGGTGAGAGGCGAGTCAGTTGTGCTTGTTCAGCTCTGACTTCCAACTCTGGTGGCGAGAATGGGTCATTTGTGAGGCGAATGTTTTTGGCGCGCCATCCTTCTGGGTAAAACTCAATCTGTTCGGCTTCAAACCGCACTCGTCTGACCTCACCGCCTACTTGCGGAATGACCGATGCCCCCGCTATGTTTCGTCGCGAACCGACAGTTAGGTTCACCCCGCCGGGGCTAGACACCTGTTGAGGCTGAATCGCTGTGATGCGATCGCCCACTGATTGTCCGGGCACCGTTCCGGCGGTGATGTCAGTGGGCAGATTGGGGTTAAAGTCGTTGGCGGTGCTGGCTAGAAAAACTTCGCCTGCCGCTCGTTCAATAATGCCTTCTTCTTGAATCAAGTTATAGCGAAATCGCTGACCGCGCAAAACTTGTTGCCCTCGCGTCAGCACCACATTCCCTTCAGCGACTGTGAGACGGTTGACTAGGTTAACCTGAATACGATCGCCCGTCAGCAGTGCTCCTCGAAATTTGAGGGAGACGTTCCCTTCGGCTGTGAAAATTTGCCGTTGAGTGTCGTAGTCTTGGCGATCTGCCTTTAGCTCTAAGATTCCTTCTCTTCCTAACTGCTCAACTGGTACGTTAGTTGGGGGAACGGCATTGGTGGGAGTAGGCGATGGGCTGGAAGGCGGACTAACGGGGAGTGCAGGTTGAGAAATCTGGCTTGGTGGCAGTGGAGTCGATGGATTACTCACTGGCGCTTGAGCCGACTCGATCGGGAATAGGTCTTTTGCGCTATCAGAACGCTGAGGTGCTGATGGAGACAAGTTCTTTAATCTGCTCAAGGCAGTTTCACGCCGAGTCTTGGGAGCGCTCAAATCTGCCAGGATAACTGGGGAAATCTCAGGAGAGATAGGCTTAACAGAGTCTTGAGTGCTCGACTGAGCAGACTCCACAGAGATGGAAGTCGCTACGGTTGGCAGCACAGGGGACGCAAACTGAGAAGGACTCGTGATGGATGGTGGTTCGGGTGGCAGAACCGGGAAAGGCATACGCTAAAGCTACTCGATCGAAACGCCTGACAAGCCCCGCACCAGAATGAACAAAAGAGGACAGTGGTGGACTGCCCTCTAACCTTGCGGGAAGGGTTTGGAATTATTCCAAATCTCTCCGCTTGGGGTTCCGGGAGGGGTCATTGGATAGAAATCCAAAAATAAATAACAGCGAGAAGAAGGCAACCACGATATAGACAACGATTTTAAGTGCCACCATGCTGATAACTCCAGAGTGATTAAAGGCGCGAAAAGTTCCGCTAAAGACGGGATCGTCTCTACATATTACCTAAAGAGGGGTGCAATTATTGCGAAAAAGTGAAGGGTTAAGCACCCCGTGTCAGAAAGTTCCAGAGGGCAGCTAATTTGCGCTCTAACCAGACGATTCCTGAATCAAGCCATTCTAAGAATTTTGTAAGAGGAGATTTGACGTAGCCGATCGGGGTCGCTCTGGCTTCAATGTAGTCTGGCGGAGTCGATCGGAGGGGTTTCTGACTGGTTTTGATTAGGGATCGCTCGAGATCTACCTCGAGTGAATGAGACGACTCTTTCGGGGTTGTGAGAGGCTGAGGTTTGGCAAATTGGGCGACTCGGCTCTGATTAGGCAATGAGTGAACGATCAAGGATTTGGAGCAAGGGCGCGATTTTTGCTGAGGAAGAGAACGCTTTAGCCAATTTTGAAACGAGTGCCCGATCGAAACGTCTGGTTGAAACGAGAGTGCCAGGGTTTCGTTGGTTTCTGGCAATTTATCTGCTGAAGCAGGTAGGTGGGCTAAGGGTGTAAATGTCTTCTCAATGCGAGCATTTGCGGATTTTCCTCGCAGGCGAGATCGAGTCGTTGCAGCTTGGAGTTTTCCAGGTTTGCCAAATACTTCGTCTGAGGTGAGCCAAAAATCTTCTGTTGTCGGGGTTGCAGAGCCGACCCCCATCTCTAATTGTTTTCTAGGACGATCGCTAAAGAAATATCGCATTGCGGCTCGAACCAACGATTCCATTTCTCTTAGCGATGGCAGTTGGTGAATCAAGCCTGCAACCTTAGAGGCAGTCGGAATCTGCGGAATCAAACTAGCCGGGTTAAACGCAGATAGCGTCAGATCGGTCGTGAACCAATCTAGCTCTGATGGCTGAGTGACGAGAGTCGATTCTTGAAAAAGATTAGCCGCGATCGCGATCGGTCCGCTTTGCACCCAAGCCATAAGTTGCCGAAACACTCGCACCGGGGGCAGCAACGTGGGGCGGTCTTCGATCAGACGCAACAGGGTGGGATGGGTTTGGGCAAGGTAGTGCCGTCGCCAACACCGCCAATAGCTTGCCATTTCCCAGATGATACGTTGTCTAAGATGGTTTTGCTGCTCGATCGTCAAAATATCCATCACTTGATGGTCGATCGTCACTAAAACGAGCTTTCTAGTTGGAATCAAAGAGGCAATGCCTTGAACCCTCGTAATGGATGAGGCAGATGTTTGAGTTAACGACTGAACAGATTCGGGGTCTATCGATTCGGCGCTAGTGAGTAGCCAACTTTCTTGAACGGCGCTCAACACCCGTTGAATTGGGGTGTCAACTCTCAGAGGCTCAGAGGTTGGTGACGGCTCTGACCCATTGCTGAAGTGGAGGCGCGATCGTCGCACGGTTTGTCCAATTCGCTGACCGATGAGTCGAGTCGATTGCACGAGAATGTAAATTGGGTAGAGCAAAATTTGCGTGCCCCAAATGGTCGCGACTTTGAGATGCCGCATTGCTTTTTTGGTCTGGTCGGCTAGCTTGCGTGTCTGTTGCGAGACAAAATTGAAAAGATGGCTTTGAAAGCGACCAGATGAAGACATAGACTCAAAGGGGCGATTTGAACGTCTGTGTAGCGGTTTCAGACTTTGGGCTGTTTGTAGATTATCGCTTAACGTCTGTCACTGTTAGTGTATTCTGTTCGCACCTCTAAAGCTATTATTCTGCTGCTTGAGATATCTATAAGACAATTTGAGACGGTCATGTCACGAAAGGAAGAGAAGAATCGTCGCACAGAAATTCGGCGAGACATAGGAAATCGTCGAATTGGGTCAAATTCCCAGTTCTCAATACGGCGTTCCTATCCATATTTGGGTGCCCATGCCTGTTTCAGTTGTCAAAAAAGTTTTAAGTTGATTTACGAGAAAGATCACATCTGTCCAGAATGTGGCAGGACTATTTATCTAATGGGGCGTGCGTTTAAAGCTCCAAAGCGTCGTGACGATGAGCAATGGAAAAAAGTCCAGACGTTATACGCCTTGGGATTCCGATTCCATAGATATGGTGGAGATTATGAACCGCTTCCAGAGCGTCTGCGAGAGGTAGATAAATTTGTCGAGAGTTGTCCTGATCATGAACTTCGAGTAACAGAACCAGACCGATCGCTGCTGCCAAGCAAGAATTGAATTTATCACGATTAATAGACAATAGCTTCTAGAATAAAAATGCCCTTTCGCTATTGTCGGACAACTTATGTCTTCGGCTGCCATCACTACAATTGTCAAGATGATCGAATCCCTGCCCGATGACTTGCAAGAGCGAGTAGCCGAGCATATTCGCGAATACATCACCGATTTGGAAGACGAAACACGGTGGGAGACTTCATT
>JBBRMC010000359.1:0-4581 GCA_038231055.1 Leptolyngbyales cyanobacterium | reverse complement strand
TTTAGCCTCCGAATCATCTCCAGTGTCAAAGAACGCTTACGGGATAAAACCTCAGACACCCTAGCCCGACTTCCAAGACAGTGTTCTAAGTCACGACGCGACCATCCACGGGTGTCCATATAGTATTGAATCGCCTCGATCGGATCAGGGAGCTCGATCGGGAAATGAGTTTTTTCGTAGGCTTCTACTAAGGTACTCAGCACATCTAACCGATCATAGTCGGGGGTATTTGGGGCTGCATTAAATAGTAACTCGATCTCTCGAAGGGCTTCCTGATAATTTTCTTCAGTTCTAATAGGGCATAATTCCATATACAAACCTCTGCTTAGATTGTTTCCGCATCTACTTTGTCATACTCGGCATGAGTGCCAACAAATCGGATAAAAATAATGCTTATGTCATATCGGATTGCCACAATCAGTCGATAGCTATTGCCTTTAATGTTGAAAACAACCCGATTATTTGCAATGATACTGGCGTTGCGATGTGCCTTCTTAATATCGGCAGGACTCTGCCAGTTAGCATGAGACGCTTCGTAGTACCAAGCCTTCAGTGCTTCTTCGGTATCTGGGTGAAACTCCCAAAAGTCTCGTAAGGTGCTGCGGGACATGATACGCATAGTGTCTATCATAATCCGATCCCATTTTGGGATCAAGAGACACTGCTCTACGATCGAGACTTCTAACTGCGCCAATCAAACTCGCCCATATTTCGCGATCAGTTGCTGATCTGAGGTTTCTTGTCGCATCAGCCACGCCCAAATTTGATCACCATAGGAAAAATGCCACCATTCATTCCAGTGGCGTTTGAATCCGGCTGTGGTCATCGCATGGTTTAAAGTTTGGCGACGCTGATCAAAATCAGAACCTCTAGCAAAGTGGTTGGGAAACGATCGCTCAGAAATCTCATCAATCGGAGAACCCATGTCGATCGCCGTTCCCGTTTGATCTATCAACATGACATCGATCGCGGCTCCGGTGCTGTGAGGTGGTGGCATTGCAGGATCACGATTGGGAATTGCCCAAAATTGATAAACCTGTTGCAAAAGGTCTTGACGCTGCTGATCACTCAGATTCTCTAGCGTTAAATTTTGGGTTTGTGCCAATTCTAAGAAGGTGTAATCAACCATGAATTGCTGCACAGCCACCGGGCGATAAGCATCAAAAATTTGAATTTGCCAGTCTGGATGATTTTTTTGCAACGCTTGCTGCGCGATCAGGAGACGATCGACCACTCCCTGCCGGAGATAAAACGGCGATCGATTGCCATAAGGCGCACCCAACGTCTCATAAGGATGAGGGGACACGCGAGGGAACTGAGCCGGAATCGCCATGAGAGCCTCACCACAGTCGAAAATCGGAATTTGTTGATAAGGCTTCATGCTTTTCTCTAGTCTCCTCCTGGCATCTCTGTAATTTGCCAGTTGCCATTAATTTTGTTAAAAATGGCTCGATAGTCTAGCGCTCGATAGGCATAGCGGTTATAAACATAGCCTTGTTCTTTGTTGGGCAGAATGACGGGAGTCCAATCGCTAATCGGATCGGTTGCGTTGACTTGTTCTTCTTTGCTGTTCTCGAAGCGCTTTTGATCAAACAGCACGACTTCATTTGACAATACCCCCACCACTTCGCTCTTGAGACTTGGAAGGGCACGAACGTTGACTCGATCGCCCACCACAATTACATTAGAAAGCTCATACTTCAAGCCAGGAGGCGCATTTGGGTTAGGAGGATATTGTTGATAAAAATCGCGTGACACCGTTGGACAAATCCAGCCCTTATCTGCGGTTGTAGCGCTAGGATCGGCAAACCCGCAGCTTACTCCCATTGCCTTTTCGAGAATGCTCCAAAATGGGGCTTTGGGATCGGTTAACGTTAACTCTTTGATTGATCGAGGGGTACCAAACCCTAATGCAATTCCTTTTGCGGGAATCAATGCCGATACAAATTTGGCATCTCGCTTTTGAATTGCCTGCTGCAACTGCTGACGAAACTTGGCAAACTCAGGATCGGTATTGGTGCGATCTTTGAGTGAGATGCGCTGATGAGGAAAATCATCGAGTTTGGGCGACGGGCTTGGCTCTGGAGAGGGCGAAACCGCGACTTCTGGCGACGGTGAAACTGACCCACTCGGTGAAACTATCACTTGTGGAGACGGCGACTGACTCGGAGAATTGAAGCGCACCGTTGCCGCAATTCCTGCCCCTAAGATCGCGGCAGATGAGACAGCGATCGTAATAATCCAGGGTGCTCTCTTCATAACCAAAAACAGATGTGACGATGTCTCTAACTACAGTGTCCGTCTGTCACTTTCCTTATCAGGCAATGGATCATAACCACCCGCATTAAACGGATGACACCGACAGATCCGACGAGTCGCTAGCCAACTGCCTTTTAAAGCTCCATGCTGATCGATCGCGTCGATCGCATACTGCGAACAAGTCGGATAAAAGCGACAAGTCGGTAGAAACAGAGGCGAGATAAAAACCCGATAGCCACGAACAAGGTCAATTAAAAGACGTTTCATGCTTCTAGTTTAATAGCTCTGCTGAACTGATAGAGCATCGGCTTGCTCTTGAGTCGTAATCACTGCTTGAGCAGGAACCTGTGCGCCATCTTTGAGGGTGACACCTACCACGATCGCGCCTTTGCCGATCGAGACTCGGTTCCCAACTTTTGATTTAAACAGAATGGCATCATCTTTGATCACTAAGTTGTCACCCACCTCAAGCGGACCGTGAAACACAATGTTGTCATCAGCATCCAAGTTTTTGCCAATGCGAATGCTTGTTCCTTTCAGCGCATGAAACGTCACGCGATCCTCAATCTCGGCGTTGTCGCCAATGACGATCGGAGAACCCTCATCAGCGCGAATTGAGGTGCGATGACCCACAGTACTATTCGCTCCTAGCTGCACATCGCCCACTAACCGCGCAAACTCTTCAATCCGAACATTCTTCCCTAACGTGGGTATGACTGGCGTTGGATTCCAAGACGTTTTGGGGGCAGAAGCGACTCCTATGACAGAGTTAAATCCTTTCTGGGCATACATCTCACCGTAGCGTTCTGCAAACTCCTCATTCACCTCTAAGACTTCGTTTTGAAACTTACTATTGGCTTCTGATTTTTTAGCGAGTGCGTTGGCTTGAGCTTGAGTCGTGATCACGGCTCCGATCGGCACCAGCCGATCTTTAGGAATGCGAACCCCCGTTACCGTTGCCCCATGCAACACAAACGCTCCGTCTTCTAAAACACTATTGGTAATACGGGCGTGAAACCCCACAAACGTAAAGTTGCCTAAGCTGGAGTTTTTGACCACAGCTTGGTGAGCCAAACTGACCCGATCTTGAGCGCTGCTAGACCGATCGCCACAGGTTGACTTAGGAGTAGGCAAATTGCGAAGGGACAAAAAGAGGGTGTTGTCTTGGAAGTTGGTGTCGTTGCCAATGCAAATGCGGGTGCCGGGGTCTGCTCGGATGGACGTGTTCTCAACGATGAAGCTGTTTTGCCCGATCGAGACATCGCCAAACATCTCAACTAGAGGGCTGACAAAGCTAGAGTTGACAACTACGTGAGTTGGGTTTGGCAAGTCAGCGAAGCTAGGTTTTGTGTCACGGTCTACTACTCCAGAGGGCTTAGCGGTTGCCGTCGTCGAGATACTCAGCACACTTAAGATAATAGAAAAAGCGATCGCGAATTTGAGAAACTTACGAAGTCTCATTCGTCGTTTTCCTTAAGAGTGTAAAAATCGACATTATCGTAGATCTCACAAGTTATCCACAAACGTTAATATTTAGACTTTTACGAGAATGGCAGAAAGCCCTATACTAGATAAGCTGTCTAAATTTTCGAGACGAGGAAGTCAGAATGTCGCGATATCGAGGTCCGCGCTTAAGAATTACGCGGCGTTTAGGAGACCTACCAGGTCTGACTCGCAAATCACCCAGACGGGCATATCCCCCTGGTCAACACGGGCAAGACCGCAAAAAGCGCTCTGAATACGCAGTCCGGTTAGAAGAAAAGCAAAAACTTCGCTTTAACTATGGCGTTAACGAGCGTCAATTGCTTCGCTATGTGAGAAAAGCGCGTCGTGCATCCGGTTCGACGGGTCAGGTGCTGCTGCAACTGCTCGAAATGCGTTTAGACAACACTGTGTTTCGCTTGGGTATGGCTCCAACCATTCCTGGAGCGCGTCAGTTAGTCAATCACGGGCACGTCACCGTCAATGGTCGCGTGGTTGATATTGCCAGCTATCAGTGTCGCCCTGGCGATGTGATTGCGGTTAAAGATAAAGAGACATCTCGCAAGTTAGTTGAGCAAAACTTGCAGTATCCTGGTTTGGCAAACCTGCCAAGTCACCTAGAGTTTGATAAAGCCAAGCTTACAGGTAAAGTGAACAGTGTGATTGAGCGCGAATGGATCGCGATTCAGATCAATGAATTGCTGGTGGTTGAGTATTACTCCCGTCAGGCTTAATCTCGCTAGCAGTACGATCGAGATTCACGCGGCACTCGAAATATTTGGCAAAGCCTTCTGATCCCGTCAGTCAGAGGGTTTTTGTTTGGGCACCATTATTTTTTAG
>JBBRMC010000358.1:0-4584 GCA_038231055.1 Leptolyngbyales cyanobacterium | reverse complement strand
GCACAACACGCGCCTCGTACTGAGCCAAATTTCCTGTCAGAATTAGTGCTGTTGTCTGCCGTTCCCATTCGTATCCAAGTTCATTCCCTACCGAATACGGAAGCACATTTACACTTGCTCCAGTGTCTAACAGACCGGATGCTTTAACAGAAGCTTGTTGATAAATCAGAGTCAGGGGCAAGTATGGGCGAAAACTAGCTTCGCCTAATGCAACATCACCAGAGACAAAAGGATATCGTTCAGCATTACGCATGATTTTGAGTTTTAGCAGCTTGTAGAACTTTTAACATCGTATCTGCTGCCTCAACCGCATCATAAGGCGACCACACTGGATAGGACTGATCGGGTTTAATTAGATCCGTTTCTTGTTGGGCTAATTCTGAGATCAGAACTTGCATAACATAGAGTTTGTCTGCACGATTCAGCCCTCGCAATGTCGAGATTAGTTCTGATAAAACCATACAAAGTACTCCCTTTAAGTCTGGTTTGCCTCTCTATTTTAGTTTGCAATCCGCTGCATCAAAGCAAGAGCCGTTTCATTCGCAATATAGCCTCCGCTTTGGATCGCTTGAGCCAACTTCTCGGCATCACCGCCGGAGACAGGATTCGATACAGTTGTGAAGAGAGTACTTCATGGTTTTGTGTTTTGTTGCCTCTATTCTAGCAAAGCTCTGCTGTTCAGTCAGTGCGGTAAAAATTCTTATCTCGAATGACAACACGTTTTGTGCATGATGTACAGTTAAATGCTGTCTGCGACTCCGTTTTTGATGCTACTTCACCACAGTAAGGACATTGCCCTTTTAGCATTCCAATTCCTTTTCCTGCGATTCCATTGCTCAACATTACGATTGAGGTAAAAATCACCATACCTCCAAGAACCCACCCCAGTAGAGGGATCGCAAAAAAGAATATTAATCCGCCCAGTAATCCGAAGATACCTGTAACGATAGAAAAGATTTGTCCAGTTTTGGTAGATGATTTGTATTCGTATGTAGGCGTGGTAAAGGAAGAATCTGTTGGGCGAAGGTCAGAGCGCTGGGTCTGGCTTGAGTGCTGGATTGGTTGCTGTGCTGGTTCTGGAAGCTGAACTGCTGGCTGATGCAGATTAACCGTCTGACTCCATGTAGGCACTTCATCGCCTGTTTGCCGACCAAATATCTGCAATGTGTTAACTTCAGCGATCGCTAACTTACCAATACCACCTTGGATGTAGTTCACCATGTTGGATTGAGCTGGCACGGTCTGCGCTTCTAGTATAATACGGAGGCAGTTGGCGCTTTTGCTGATTTTGACTGTGATGCCTTTCGGGTTCAGATTTCGATTGATGAGGGTGGAAATTGCATCAATATCGCCTTGCTTGGCAAGGTCAAGTAAATTTTGCTGAGACATTCGGGGTAGTTCTGTAAAATAATTTAAGTGGCGCTGAATGTCGTCTTAACCCGCTCCTGAAATGCGCTAAGGTCTTTGCCCCAAAGATTTTGGAAGGTAGGAAGCGTTACCAATTCCATGATGTCTCCACCTTCATATTTCAGAACGCCGGGATAACCAAACAGCGTTTCTGCTTTGGCAAAGGCTTGAGGGCTAGCCCAATGAATCGCCCAAACCACTTCCACGATTCGATAGATATTGAATTCGCCTTTCCACGACTCTCGTTCGGATTTGTAGTCTAGCACTCTGACCAGATGGGTGACGTAACCCTGTTGCCGTAAAAGGATTAAATCTCCACGCTGTGGTCTACTTGCATTTACCTCGTTAGCTCTCCATGAAAGTTTGAACAGAAAGTTTTTTCCATATTGCGAATAAGCCCAAGGTTCATCACCAGTGGGTCTTATATTCTTCGTCCATTTCAGTTGTGTCAAATCCATAGCCACTCATCTAGGAATTTTTCTGCTGCCCAATTGAAGTGATTGTAGCAGATGGTGCAAGTGTAATTTTATACTGCAACTTCACTAACATTTCTACCGTTTGGACACTTGTTGATCGGCGTAGTATGCTTTACGGGAAAACTATGCCGTTTAGAAACTGAATACCTGCTTAGATTTAAGGTTTTATCCGAGTTTCTCGCTGCATAATGCTTCCATATCAGCAGTTATCCTGGTTGAAGTTTAGGCTTGGTGCGCTCAGAGTGCTACGGTTTGACCGAGCATCAGCGCTTGCGTTCAGTTCCTGGTTGTGGTGAGTGTGTGATAACGATTTTAAGTTTCTAGAGATTCTTATAGCGTTACCAATACTGCTTGCAATTCTTTTGCTTTGTCTTCGGGTAGCGCATCATTGGCAAACATGCCTGCTGCAAGCTCAGTGCCCGCCAGATATTTGAGGCGATCGCTGGTTCGATAAGGCGGATAAAACTCGGCGTGAAGATGACATTCTGGGTGTAACTCACCATCAGTCGGAGCCTGAAACCATGCCATCAAATAAGGAAACGGACGATTCCACAAGCCATCAAATTTTAGAGTTACAGTCTTTAAAGCTTTTGCTAAACTTGCTCGCTGCTCAGAGGTTAGATCCGAGAAACTCGCAGCCGACTGAATCGGAGCAATCCACACTTCATAGGGATAACGAGCGCACACTGGGACAAACGCGATCGCGAACTCATCTTGATAGAGAATTCGCCGATCGTCCTTGATTTCTCGCTGAATCAGATCGGCTAACAATCCTCGCTGATGCATTTGATAATACGATCGCTGGCACTCCCACATTTGGGCAGGGACGGGCGGCACAAACGGATAAGCATAAATTTGTCCGTGGGGATGATTCAAAGTCACGCCCACTTCAACCCCCTTGTTCTCAAAGGGCAACACATATTGAATTTGCGGATGCTGACTGAGGGCACGAGTCCGATCGCCCCAGACTTGCAGCAATAACTCCAGGTGACTCAATTCCAACGAACCAAGAGACGCTTGCGGATCTTGGGTAAAAACCACAACCTCACACGCTCCGTTTGCTGGAAGCGTCTCCACAATTTCAGTTGGAGCTGCTTCAACCTCTAGAGTCATCGACGGAAATCGGTTGTCAAACACCGCCACATCATAGGCTCCCGGCGGCAGCTCCGTTGGAAAGTTGGGGTCGGTGGTCGGTGCGAGGGGGTTGTATTCAGGGGGCGGCAAAAACGTGCGCCCCTGACGGTGACTTGCATAAGCTACCCATTCCCCCCGCAGGGGATGCCATCTTAAATGAGGCGTTGCTTTAATCGGCTCACTACCAGGGCTGGGAGCCGGGGTGTCCACTACAATGGGGCACCGGCTGTACAGGGTTAGGTTCCGTCCGTCCGGCTTGAGAAGTTCCTGGGAGTACATTTTCAGCTTCTGACCAGGCTCCAGCTACAGGTTCTGTCAGTATAGCGTTGTCACCAATTCGTTCACCCCTGCCCAAAGTGGCAGACGCGATCGCGTCTAGCGGAAACTTGGGCGTGCGATCGATATATAGCAACCCATTTGCCTCCTGGAAGGTGTCAGTTAATTGCGTATAGCAGAAGCCACTAAATATCTCAACCTGATTCACCGCCGTGAGCAGTGATGAATAGCGATGCTGGAGATCGGACGTGTCAGGCGATCGCACATAGCCCCAAACTTTATCGATATCGCTAGCATCAGGACGCGCATAAGCAATGCCACCAAACTCAGTTAACATGATCGGCTGCCCTTGATGAGGATAGCCGTCAAGCGTGAGAATTCGTCCACCAGGACGCTGACGATCGAACAGATCTGAGAGTTTCACTTCAGGTCCATAGCGTTTGGCTAACCGCTGTGGGTTATGGTCATAGTCGTGGATTGCCAGAATATCAGTTGTGGCACTTTCCCAACCATCGTTGCCAATCACAGGACGAGTCGGATCGAGGGTCTTCGTCAGATAATAAAGCGCTTGAACATAGTGCCGATGAGCCTCCGTTTCCGTCAGGTTAGGAACCCCCCACGACTCGTTAAACGGCACCCACGCAACAATACAAGGATGGCTGATATCCCGATCGATGACTTCTGTCCACTCTTGGGTGATCCGCTGCACTGCCTTGGGCGTAAAACGATACGCGCTCGGCATTTCTTCCCACACCAGCAGCCCCATCGTATCTGCCCAATATAAAAAGCGAGGATCTTCAATCTTCTGGTGCTTCCGCACGCCATTAAAGCCCATGCGCTTCGTTAGCTCGATATCAAACCGCAGCGCTTCGTCAGAGGGCGGGGTCATCAGCGTGTCTTCCCAATATCCCTGATCGAGCACCAGCCGCAGATAATAGGGATGACCGTTGAGCATGAAGCGATCGCGCTGAATCGACACCGTTCGCATCGCTGTATAAGACTTCACCTCATCGATCAATTTGCCCTGATGCCAGAGTTGAATCTGAGCATTAATTAAAGTCGGCTTTTCAGGACTCCACAGCAGTGTGTTGCGATAGTCATCAATGCCCGGATCTGAGAGTGCAATGCGGCGATGAACTTCTCCACTGATGACTTCATAGCTGTCATTAACCAGCAGCCGACCCTCGACCGAAAGCCGCACTTTAAGTTGCAGTTCTTCAAGAACCTCTCCACACGTGGTGCTCTCAAATCCAATTTCCCATCGCTCCATGTGCGGAGTCCAGCGCAGGTG
>JBBRMC010000357.1:0-4603 GCA_038231055.1 Leptolyngbyales cyanobacterium | reverse complement strand
CTTGATATTTTTGGTAAATTAAACTATAACTACTAAGTATAGAGTTCGTCGTTTTCGGGTTGCCACTGTGTTTACTACTCTTTCTCCTTCAAAGGTTGGCTTGCCTCGTGATTTGTTTGGCGCGATCGCTGACCTCAAGCGCGAATTGAACGCGGTGGTGTTGGCGCACTACTACCAAGATTCTGATATTCAAGACATTGCCGACTATTTGGGTGATTCTTTAGGTCTAGCGCAACAAGCCGCCCAAACTAAAGCAGACGTGATTGTCTTTGCAGGCGTGCATTTCATGGCAGAGACGGCGAAGATTCTCAACCCCGATAAGCTGGTGTTGCTGCCAGATTTAGCAGCAGGTTGCTCTTTAGCCGATAGCTGTCCGCCCGATGCGTTTGCTCAATTCAAGGCAAAACACCCTGATCATTTGGTAATTTCTTACATAAATTGCACGGCAGACATCAAAGCAATGAGTGACATCATTTGCACTAGCGCGAATGCGGTGTCGATCGTGCGTCAAATTCCTGCCGAGCAGCCGATTATTTTTGCGCCCGATCGTAACCTCGGTAAGTATGTGATGGAGCAAACCGGACGCAAGATGGTGCTCTGGCAAGGAAGCTGCATGGTGCACGAAACCTTTTCTGAGAAGAAACTGGTGCAACTCAAAGTTCAGCACCCCCATGCGGAGGTGATTGCTCACCCAGAATGTGAACCTGCCGTGTTGCGTCACGCTGACTACATTGGGTCTACAACGGCTTTGCTGAACTACTGCCAAAAAAGTTCGAGTGAGTCTTTTATTGTGGCAACCGAAGCAGGAATTCTTCACCAAATGGAGAAGGCTGCTCCTGACAAGCAATTCATCCCCGCTCCGCCAATGCAGAACTGCGCGTGCAACGAGTGTCCTCACATGAGGCTCAACACGTTAGAAAAGCTATATCTGGCAATGAAGACGCGATCGCCAGAAATCACATTGCCTGAAGCTACTCGTCTCGCTGCTCTACGTCCCATTCAACGAATGCTAGAGATGAGCATCTGACCGCCGCTTATCGAACTCTCACAAACCCCGTCTTGGCGATCGCATCCTGTCCCCGATCTGACAGCAAATCCGCGTAGGCTTCTCCTACTTGCTGCTCTGTGCCTCCGTTTTGCTTCACCAACAGCGAAACAGGGAGGGCGAGTGTTTCATTTTTTTAAGCCATAAAAGAATTCTCATCGCTGAATCGGCACAAAATCGAAGCCTGAACCAAATCGACTGCCCTGAGCCACTTTTACAAGCTGAATTCCGACATTACGATCGCCCGATGGCAAAAATCGCACCGCCTCTGCCGCACCCGTCGCCGAAAAATCTGGGGACAACAGCGCTTGCTGAACGCCCGATCGAGTTGGGTCACGCCGAAGGGCTGCCGCCAATGCCTGAACTGCATCGTAAGAAATCGCCGTCCGCCAGTTGACATCGCCCCCCCACAACGATCGAGACTTACTTGCAAAGGCAGAACCGGGCTTGCCATTAATATGCCACGGCACTGAAATCACCATATCGAGGGCTTGCTGTCCGCCGACCTCTAAGGTTTTGGGCGTATAGACATCATCTCCTGCCAGCAGACTCATGCGACGCTGATTGACCTGAATGACCTGGAGCGCCTTGTCAAGCGTACCCGTGTTAGGTGCCAGCATCAGCGCCTTTACACCCTGTTTCAGGGATTGATCAACTGCCCTCGCCGCACTAAAGTCAGGAGCCGATAGATCATATTCACCCGATACCTCTCCCCCCGTTAGCGCGATCGCTCGACTAAATTCCGATTTGAGCGATTGACTGTAGGCACTTTGAGAATTAAAAAACACCGCCACGTTCTTCTGTTGAAGGGTTTTGACGGTGTAGTCTGCCAAAGCGCCTGCCGCAATATAATCACTCGGCACGGTGCGAAAAATATATTTCCCAAAGCCAGAGAGTTTGACAGTGGTGCTAATTGGAGAGATGCACACCAACCCGGCTGGATTGTAGACAATTGCGGCGGCGAGAGTGACATCGCTGGCATAGTGTCCCACAACGCCTAGCACTTCGGGCGTTTGCACCAATGTATTTGCCAGTTGTTGAGCGACTTCAGGATTGTTATCATCACTGGCGATCGCCACTTTCAACGGCACACCTTTTACGCCTCCTGCCTGATTGACTTCGCTCTGTGCTTGAGCCACACCCCGTAAAATTTCTAAACTGCCATTGGGGTCAGCGCTCACTGGAACAGCAACGGCGATCGTATAGGATTTATTCGTTCCAATTCGGGCGTTATTGAGATAGATCAACGTTTCGGGCGAATTGCGAGACGTTTGTAGCGCTGACTCAAACTGGGTCACAGCTTGACTATATTGTTGAGCCACCATCGCTGCCACGCCTGCCTGCTTTGCCTGAGCAAACGCGGGATTGTCAGCCCTACTTTCTACCGGAACTAAGATTCGTTCACCTTGACTGACGCGATCGCCCAGCGAACTAAATGAGTTGGTGATTGAAGGAGTCGATGGAATCGGGGGTCGGGGCATCAACAGCCAGAAACCCGCTCCCAGCAATCCAGCAGTGATCAGAAGCGAAAGAACAAGAACCGGAGTTTCGTTTTTCTGAGACATAAGCAGAGAGGTTAGCAACCTACACAGTTTTCAGCCAAAAACACAACATCGCCCATCAGGTGCCTATAGATTAAGGCTTCATGAGCTTATGCACAAATTCCTCAACACTCTCTACGGAATCATCTAACAGGACGCTTAGAATTGTGGATTTGATAAAGTCAAATTTTCCCTCACCCCAACCCTCTCCCTGGGGAGAAGGACCCATCTAGTTCCCTTTCTCCTTGGGGAGAAGGGGTTATGGGATGAGGGCAAGAGATTAAACCGCAGAGCAACCAGTCCTCTAAGTTATTTAATCCACCGTCCTTAAAGCAGTTATGGAAGGTTAGTACCTAAAAAATTCTACTCAGTAATTTGTAAATCAGCCGAAACAGAGCCGTCACCGCGATCGCGCTTAGTCCGCCAAAAACCGCCGCGGCTGCAACTGTCAAGAATCCATTCCCCAACGATAGCCCTGCAAGCACGGCATGAAGTGCTGGAAGAAGCCCAATCACCGCGAAGGTAATGCCTGCCAAAATGACCAGATCAACCTTCTCGATGATGCGACGGGACTGAGCTACGACCAAACCCAAGGCAAGCACGAGCCAAAGTCCCGCATTAATCGGCGAGGGAATCGGGAGACTGAAGAGCGCGATCGCCAACAATGCCCCTTCACACCCCGTGAATGCGGCGGCTCCCAATAGCTCTAAAGTCGAAAACCGCTGCACCGATGCCCGCTGCCGAATCGGTTGAGGCTTTGAGACCACAACAGGCGGAAGAGAAGTATTAGAAGTAGGTAAAGGCGTTGGCTGTGGTTGCGGACGAGCGACGAGAGCCTCTAACACCTCTGTAGCAGACTGAAACCGTTGATCAGGAACAGGCAGCAGCATTTTGTCAAGCACATCGGCAAGAGGTTGACTCGTCTGCACATAGCTCTGCCATTTCCAAGAATTGTTGTAGGCGTTAAAAAGCTCTGGAGGCTGCTTTCCGGTCAGCAGCATGATGCAAGTCACCGCCAACGCATACAAATCGGTAGACGGATAGACTTCGTTGCCCGACACTTGCTCTGGAGGGGCAAATCCTGAAGAATAGATGCTCGTGGATGAGGTCGATCCGCCTGCGGCTTTGGTGGCATATTTCACCGCTCCAAAATCGAGTAGATAGAGCCGTCCGTTGAGATTCCACATGATGTTAGACGGCTTGATATCCCGATGAATCGAGCCATTTTCATGAACGAACTGCAAGATCTTCAGCGTTTCTCTCAGCACATCCAGCACGCCAGATTCAGAAAACTTGCCCTGACGAATCAGCCTTTCTTCTAACGTTTCTCCATCAATAAATTCTTGAACGAGATAAAAGAATTTATCCTCTGTCGCCTGATGAGGGTTGGGAATCGACAGCTCAAAAAAGGCAAACAAATCAGGGATTTGAGGATGCTCTCTGCCCAACTGTTCAAGCGCTTCTGCTTCTCGCTCAAACAGGTCTTGAGCCATCTTTAATTGGTTAGGGGTGAGCCGACCCGACGGCTGAAACTGCTTAACCACACATTGCCGCAAACCGGGCGTGTAGCGATCGCGTGCCAAAAACGCAGCCCCAAAGCCTCCCTGACCGAGCAACTTGGTCGGCAAATAGCGGTCAGCCAAAATCAGCGCCATGCCGCAGTTGGTGCAAAACTTCTGCTTGACCGTTTTTAGCGTGGTGAGATTATCAAGATCGTCGAAGAAGTTAGTCGGTTTTGAGCAACCCGGACGGGTGCAATAAAGCTGCATACATACGATCGAGGGGCATTTAACATCTAAATTAGCCTATCAGCGCCCAACTCAGGCGATTTTTTGAGATCTCAATCACCGTCAGGCGTGACTCGACTAAGATTGGAGGCTTGCAGCATGGCTCTCAGATTCTGTGGCTCCACATGATTTGGCGCTTGTTTGCGCTCAAAACTCACGGGCTGATTGGTAAATCGGGGCAAGATTTCTCGACAAAACGCTTCGGCTGCCTTCGATCGATAGCGATTGGG
>JBBRMC010000356.1:0-4624 GCA_038231055.1 Leptolyngbyales cyanobacterium | reverse complement strand
TGGTCAGTAGGCTCTGTACAATGGCTTCCATAGCTATCTATCCGGTGCTTGGTTGATACTGGCACCCTATCCGATGGATAGCTTTCTTGTCAAAAATTGTCCGAACCATTGGTCCTTGTTATTTGCCTACTATGCCTGCCTGCCCCATTTGTGCATCCATCAAAACGGTCAAGAACGGTCGCATTCACAACGGTAAACAACGATTCAAATGCCACTGTAATAGGAAGGCGAGAGGCGAAAAACGATCCAAAATTGCTGGAGTTGAATCGAACTGATTTGACCAATTCCACTATCTCCATTATTATTGCGCTGAATTTGAGTCAAAGTAATTTGAGCGGTGCCAAGCTTGATGGTGCCAAGCTCCTTCGTGCCAACCTCAGAAATGCCAACCTCAGAAATGCAGACCTCAGAGGTTCCAGACTCAAGGATGCAGACCTCAGAAATGCAGACCTCAGAAATGCAGACCTCAGAAATGCCAACCTCAATTTTGTCAACCTCAGGGGTGCCAACCTCAAAGGTGCAGAAGGTATTACCCTTGACCAAATCAAACAGGCTAAGAACTGGCAAGAAGCACGCTACGACCCTGACCTCCGCCAGCAGCTAGGACTACCACCCGAAAAGCCCTAGCCCTTGCAGATTGAAGGTTGAGCGAACTGAACTAGCAAATCAGCGATCGCGCTCTGAATTAATTTAAGAATTTGGACGCTCAGGTGAAAGTTAGAGCCGAGATCGCCACTTCTACCTGTTCCTCCGAAACTTCCAGATATTTCTGGAGTGCCTGTAAGTTGCGGTGCCCTGATATTTTTTGCAACACCCCTAAAGGAATCCCCGCACGGTGCATCACGGTGAGAGCCGTCCGTCTCATGCTATGAGTGCTGACTCCTTCCAGCCCCACTCGCTGACAAGCATCGCGCAGGATGGCATCCGCAGACGTAGGGTGGAGGTGTCCTCTTCCATGCCGACCGGGAAAGAGATGCTCCTTGCCTTGCCCCTGATAGAGAGTGAGATAGTCAGCAAGAGCCGGATGAATGGCAACCTGGCGCGTGTCTTGCTGCCCTTTGGTGTTACCTTTACGGATGGTCAGCCTTGCCCTCACGCCACTGGCATCATAAACATCGGTGCTCAACAGGGTGCAAGCCTCATTGATTCGGCAAGCTGTGTAGAGGCAGATTCCAAACAACGCTCGATCGCGATCGCAGGTGAAGCCCACTTCAAACAATCTCTGAATCTCATCGGAAGTCAGAATCTTGGCTTGCCCGTGTCGGTCGGTCTTCATGTCGATAACGATTGATAACGGCGTTATCAGTATTCTAGATGGACTAATAGCAAAAAGTCCATGTAAGGGCTGAAAGCATTGGTCGTTCGTTGACAATGGCACAATCCCAAGGATTTCCCCAGTTTTGATGCGCTTATTGAACTAAAATTCTCACTATTGAGAATCAGAAGAGGTTGGCACTCAGGCTGGTAAAAATCAGAGGATAATGAAATATCGGGTTTGGTTACTGCCCATGACTCAACAACTTTTAGATTCTGAAGAAATCGTTACTGAGCTGGACATCAGCCATCTGACGATCGAGGATGATACCCCTGTGGACAATCTGCAATCTGAGAAGCAGCAACGGCTGTTAGTGGAACCGCTCTACAGTTCCAAGGCGCTGCCGTCCCCGTTTCTCGCGGCTGCCAACGTCGGACTGTTTTACAAACTTAAGGGAGATCCGGTTGTCCCGGATGCCATGCTCAGTCTAGGAGTACAGTGCGCCGATGACTTCTCGAAGAAACAGAATCGATCGTATTTTGTGTGGGAGTTTGGCAAGCTGCCAGAAGTCTGCGTTGAGATCGTCTCTAACCAAGAAGGCGACGAACTTACCTTAAGTCGGAAGTCACAGCAAAAGGGCAAGACGACCGTCAAGAAAGACCTCTACGCTCAAATCCACATTCCTTACTACGTGGTGTTTGACCCACTGAAGCAGATTCAAGGCAAAGGTGACATGAATGAGGCGCTGTTGCGGGTGTGGTTGAATTCAGCCGGACGCTACATAGAATTAACCCCGCCGCAAGGAATCAGTGAGGTTGGGCAGTCGATCTGGTTAGAAGAAGTCGGTTTGGGACTCACGCTCTGGTCAGGAGAGTTCGAGGAAGAAGTGACGCGGACATGGTTGCGATGGTGCGATCTCGAGGGGCAAGTTGTTCTCACCGGAGCAGAAGGCAGAGAAATCGAACGGCAAAGGGCAGATCGTCTGGCTGAGCGACTACGAGCAATGGGTATTGACCCGAACGAAGTGTGACCTACTGAAGTTGGAATATGAGCTAATTACTTAATGCAGTAATCAATTACTGCATTAAGTTTCCACGTCTTCTAGTGCTTCACTCAGTAGTAATCTAACGACTTCTGCTTTTTTCCTACCTGTCTTAGCACACAGGATTGAGAGCTTACGGTGCATAGATTCTGATAAATCAACGGTTAAACGAACGGTAGGTTCTTTCTCTGGAGCATCCATTAGCTTAGACATAAGACTTTGCTTAGAAGGTGCGGCAAGGGGCACAGGCTGTATTTCAGTTGGCTCTTGTGTGGATGGTTCAACTGGCTCAGATGAAACCATCTGTTCCTGTATGAATGGTTTAGTTCCGTAGACAAATTCTGACGCTAGAGTGTCATCTAATGATTTGCGGGATTTTTTAACATTCATGGCAGCAGCTCCATGACTTCCTTAAACAATCCATCAAACTCACGAGCAGACTCAGCCGCAGGTCTACCACTCAACTCCCAAACGACTGCTCCTTGTCCAAACGTATCGGCGATCGCTTGTTTTTGGTGAACGACTGTTTTGAGGATAGGCACCTCTGTTTTGCCCAGTAATGTCATTGCCTCATCCAATAGTTTCGTTCCCTTCACCGCTCTGCTCAAAAATACGGCTGCGGCAGGCGGTCCATTCCGAACAGACTGAGCTTGGCGAATTAGCCTCACTGCGTCGGAAGCTGATCGAAGATCAACGCCTGTAGGCTGGCAAGGAACAAGCGCCAAGTCAGTGCGAAATAAGATCGCTCGACTTGCCTCTGATAACCCAGCCGGACCGTCAATTAAAAGATGGTCACACTGGGTTGCGAGACCTGGAATTTCCTCTAATAGTTCGTCGGAAGACTGAATAACTCTTGAGGGGATTTGAGTGTCTAGCGACTCTAGCCAGATGGATGACGATCGTTGAGCGTCGGCATCAACGACCAAAATCTTGTGCTTCTTCCGCGTTAGCCAGAAAGCAAAATGAACGCAAGTCGTTGATTTTGCACAGCCACCCTTCTGATTCACAAATGCAATGACTGCCATGAATATTACTGCATTACTGTACTAAGGGTGCATTTACTGTACTGCATTAAGGGATTAATGCCACTTTCTCGCTGCCAAATTGGAAATTTCAGGACTAAATGCATTACTTACTGCATCAATGCAGTAAGTAATGCAAAAAAAGCATAAATTGCCCTGTCAAAAAGGCGTTCTCGTAGCTTTGTTAAATACACAAATCCTTTAACGATCAAGTTCTCCTAGACGTTGCTCAACTCCAGTGCGTTCTGCTTCAGTTCGTTCAATTTCCTTTTCAAGCTGAAATGAGACTGTACTTCCGGCTTGAATTACCAAATCAGTTCGCAACCGTTGAAGCTTTTCACTCAAAAGCTCATACACTTGCTGAAGGCTATCAATCTCTTGCTGAATACGCTGTTGCTGCTGATAGGTTCGCGGTGGGGGAGATGTTTTGGTTTCTTGCTCGGTCTGTCGGTGAACTGAGCTGCTGGAGGCTAGAACCTTACTTGCATCTGAAAATTCTGATGCTGAGTGCGCTGGGCTGCTTTTTTGCTTCAATACAGGGGTTAGGTTCTCTGTAATGCCTGCCATTTGAATCGCGCTACACCCAAGCTTGTAAGCGAATTCAATCGAACGTCCTGCGCCCAGAGCATCATAAAAGCCAACAGAAAATTCAAGGGCTGCGGGATCGCCGATCGCACTATTCATGCCAATCACGTAGGGAATGTGTTGGGTGATCGCCTTTGCCTGCACCTCAGAATAACAGGCATTTAACACTACACATTCAACCTGATCCACAAACAACTCAAACAATCCCGCCAACGCTGCTCCGTTGATTAATTTCACGTTACCTGTGTCATCTTCAAACGCCAGTCCTTTTTCACCGTCTCCATGTCCTGAGAAATGAATAATTTGCGGATTCACTTCTAGCAAAGCGCGTTGAATATCTCTAGGACGAACTGCCCATCGTTGTACGAGAGTGAAAGCGTCCCGATGATGAGATCGTTGCAATCCTTCCTGAATGTCTCGAACTTCTCGATCAAGGCGCAGTGGCGTTGTACCCTTGGGATTGGCTGCCAAAATAAGAATGGTTTGAGCTTTGGAGCTAGTCATTTATGCAGAGTGATATTTCGGATAAATCTTACTTATCTTTACAAGATAGTTGGGTATTTTAACTAGATGTTACCTATAACAATGGTTCGGACAATTTTTGACAAGAAAGCTATCCATCGGATAGGGTGCCAGTATCAACCAAGCACCGGATAGATAGCTATGGAAGCCATTGTACAGAGCCTACTGACCAAAGTGGGCATTTTCGCAAACCGCAAG
>JBBRMC010000355.1:0-4626 GCA_038231055.1 Leptolyngbyales cyanobacterium | reverse complement strand
AGCGACCTGCGATCGACACAACGCCACAAATTCTGAACTAGTCGGCAATAACACGCCTTCAGATGCCTCGTCTTAAATTAAGATTGACTTAACCATTGAACCCTCGTAAGTTAGTAATAGCGGCATCACTCCACGCTAGCACTCTAGACTTTAACCCATGGACTGCTGAACTCAGTTGGCTCACGGTCAGCTTATGCTTCCAGTTCAACGTGACCAGTCTACAGGCTACTAGCGCCCCTACACGCAGTTACAGCCGATAAGTTTAAGCTTAGTAAGCGTCGATCTGAAAGATCCAACGTGTTCTTGAAGACATTTTGCCGAAAACCTGAAATTTTGTATCGTTGCGTTAAGGGAAGTTGATATCTGGAACCAGAGCCGCTATACTTGCGACGGCTTTTGTAACGATCACTACAACTCGATAGTTAGGATTTAGGAGGTAAGGGGTTTGGCAAGGAGACGTAAGCGTAAGAGCCGGCGGCGGCAGGAAGGGCGCAGAATTTTAGAGAATGTGCCTCAGTACAGCATTGAGTGTGGCGAAGACAAACCTGTCACGGCTGCTCGAAAGTTCATCCATTCCGAAGGCATTCATCCCCCCGCACTGTTACTGGTCAAGAGAAACGAGCATACCACGGATCGGTATTTCTGGGCTGAGAAGGGTCTTTTTGGCGCGCAATATGTCGAAGAAAACCACTTCTTATTTCCTAGCCTCAAGACCAATGACGATGAGTTAGAACCTGTTGGAGCTTCTACGAGTCGTTAGCGCTCAAGAATTTTCCTACAATCCATCGTTTAGCCAGATGGTTGCTTTGGGTGATTGAGCCACGGTGAAACCCTAAAAGCACCATGTGATGTAAGTAAGCGTTAATTTCCTTGAGCTGATTAGATTGACCTTTGGGCAACTATAAAGTCTAGAGGTGATCGTTAATATCTGTCTTAAGCAAGAAATAGTCCGTTTACTTAGTTTGACAGCCTCTGTCTCAATAGATAGCCCTCTCAAGTTCTTTGACCTGAGAGGGCTTTTTTTTGTGCAGTTCGTCAGCGGGCTTCACTCTGCCGCCTTTAACCCTAAGTTGCGCTGTAGTTCTGCTAGCTCGTCACGGTGCGCCTTGACCGTGATCAGACTGTTTGTTGCCGCGTCTGCATTAGAGACCGATTCAATCTTGAGCAAAACTTGCTCCGATCGTTCTGCTCCGCGCCAATAAAATATTCCTGCCAACGGAGGTAGGAGCAATAAGCCTAACCAAATTTTTGACAGGTCTGCAACTAGATAAGACAGCATTAAGACGAGACACAACGCTCCCACCGCTGCTAGCAGAGTTAGAAAACCTGCCAAAAACAAGCTGGGGCGAACTGTCCCTTCAAAAATTACCTCATTTTTGGTAGCGTCCAGCGACACAACGCGATAAGCACGCTGATCAAAATATTGCCGTAGCCGAGTTAATAAAGACTCTTCTGATTGTTCAGACGCAAGGGTGATCACCTGAGTCCGATCTTTGACCGACGCTCTTATGAAAAAAACTAGCCCGATCGTCATCAACAGGGTCAGAAAGAAAGTAGATGGAATGACAGAGGTACTCATTAAATCAACCAGGTTGTAAAAGTGTCCTGTCTACTTCAGTGTAGTAAACAATGGGATAACTTTTAGAACCTGGATATCTTATCGCTCTGCACCACTAGCTTGGGGCATTTGGTTAGAGTGATCGCGCTTGACCGCATACTCTTGCCAAAGCCTTGCAAGATCTTGTGCCTGAGGCATGACTTCAGGGCGAATCTGATACATGCGACGGGGGCGACCTCTGCCCTCGACTTTTTTCCAGTAGCCTGTCACCATCTCTTCGTCTTCAAGAAACTTAAGTGCGCTATAGAGCACGGTGTCTGATAGTCGATAGAGGGGATGCTCTGATTCCAATAATTGGATTAGCTCTGTCCCATAAGAGTCTCCTCGCAAGAGAACTGCGAGAACATAACACACCGCCAACTCTTTATTCAGGTAAAAAGGGGGTGGATCTTTGAAAAATTGATAGATATCTTCAAATTTCATCTGTCTCAATCCAAGCGGGTGACAAAACAACATTTCACTAGGAGCTTATTGAGAGGAGCAGCCAAGCTAATCAGTTAAGACAACTTGCCAACGTTAACAGGTGTGCCTCTCTACTCGCCGTCCTTCCAAAGAGCTAAATTACCTTGAGTGTGAAAAATTTAGGTAACGACATAGAGCACGATCGCTCGCGCTAGCAAGGGTGAATAGACAACCACAGTCTCAAAAAACGTGCCTGATCTAGACATCTTTGATAGGCAACCTTTTCGAGATGCAACGTGACTTTGCGATTAGATAATTCACGGTGGTGCTTAAGCCTAGGGGCTTCATACCCTGAATGGGTAAAAATCCGCTTAACTGAAGCAGCAACGCTGTTAAATTGCTCAGCCATATATAAATTGTACAACTTCATTCTAATCGTGCGTTCTTAATTTGTGGATGACAAAGTAAATTATAGTTACATTTCTAAAATTGGTTGATTCCACTTTTTTATGGGAAGAGAGTGAAGTTTTTGTGACAATGAACATTCTATTAGCGTCCTCCAGGTTATTGGTAGTATCTAACAGACTTTTTGATGTTCGCAGAAAATGCTCCACTCCACCTCTATCTCTTGGTTGGAATCGCTAGTAGCTTGATATAAACTTGATCAGAGAAAATAGAATCTCTGCGATATAGAGCCGGAAACCTACTCATCAAAAGCGTTCTGCAAACAGCCTGTTGCCAGTTAACGGGTTAGAACATGGTTTAATCGAAATTTTTCTGCTCTATTAAACCCCTCAGCAGCCATAGGTTTGATAAAAGGTTTGTTTTTCTCGAATATGCTCACGAATGGTCATTTTTTCTGGGAATTGCGCGATCGCAGTCAGCAAAGATTGGCATTTCATAACTTGAAAAAGAGGGCATAGATCTGCTACCTAACGATTTTTCTATGGAATCAGCGTTTTTAGCATAATAGGTCAAAGTTTAGCTTGTTGCGGTCTAAAGAGAGAAGTGCCATTAGACGCAACTTTATGACGGTGGCTCCTGCCTTTTGAACTATCTGAGCAATTTCTAAACAAGTCCTGCTCGAAGGGCAACTACAGCAGCTTGAACTCGATCATCAACAGACAATTTATTCATAATGCCGCGAATGTGGGTTTTAACGGTGTTGGGGCTGAGATAGAGCGCCACGGCAATTTCAGGATTGCTATGACCTTCGACCATGAGCTTTAAAACTTCTAGCTCTCGTGGAGAAAGCTGTCCAAGGTGGGTGGCAGCAGAGGGGGGCTTGAGATGTTCTACGACGCGACGAGCGATCTGAGGGTCTAGGTAAGTTGCGCCTTCGTGGGCTGCTGAGATCGCTGCGATAAGCCGATTAATATTCAAGCCTTTGATGCAATAAGCATCAGCCCCACTTGAGAGGGCAGCAATAATCTCAGTGTCTGACGCGTGAGAGGTGAGCATGACAATGCGCACGGTGGGCAGCGCTGCTTTGATCTGCTGAGTTGCGGCGATGCCATCCATGCGAGGCAAGCCGATATCCATCACGATTAGGTCGGGCTTCAGCTTAATAGCCGCCTCAACCCCTAGATAACCGTCGGTTGCCTGACCCACGATCGTCAGTTGAGGATAGTCTTCAAGTGATTGTTCTAACCCTAACTGCATCATGGGGTCATCTTCAATGATCAACACGCGCAGGGGGGGAAGCTCGATCGGGTGCATGACTCGTACCTTAACTTGCATCCTTTAAAAAGACACCTCCCCTTAAATGATAGTTGTAGTCTAGAACAATTTCTCTGACTGGAAAGATTCCGCTTGAGTTCCCCTAAGTTAAACCTACCGTGTACACACAAGTCCTCGTCGCTTCGTTTGAGTCGGCTTATGCCCCCTAAATCCCCCAAAATTGGGGGACTTTGAACAAGATAAATGGCTTGACCTCTAACACCTCGTTTCATCTCAAAGTCCACCGGAATGGGGAATTTAGGGGGCGAAAGGTTTTGGCAACGACGGAGCGGATCAACTTGTGGGTACACGGTAGACTTCGTGAGGAGGGCAAATTTCCGGCATTATTAAATCCACAATCCTAAAAAGTCTTTCTGGTAAGATTAGTGTCTGCTGTATCGTTACCGATCTAGAGTTTCGGGTGTCATTATGTCTTTTTCGACTCAAGCTCCTATTGGTGTAGCGATCGTAGGGACAGGCTTTGGTCAAAAAGTTCATCTCCCAGGGTTTCAGGAGCATTCGCGCACTCAAGTGGTTGCGGTCTATCATCGTGATTTAGAGAAAGCGCAGGCGATCGCTCAAGCTCATGGCATTCCTCACGCCTGTCAGACATTAGAAGAAATCGTCTCGCTACCTGATGTGCAAGCGGTTAGCGTCTCAACTCCGCCATTTTTGCACTATGAAATGGCAAAGGCGGTGCTTGAAGCCGGAAAACATCTACTGCTCGAAAAACCAACTGCGCTATCAGTGTCAGAGGCAGAGCATTTGCAAGAATTGGCGGTGCAAAAAAATGCGATCGCGACTATGAATTTTGAGTTTCGGTTTATTCCAGCGTGGCAGCGATTGGCGGAATTAATTTCAGAAGGCTATGTCGGAAAAAAGCGGTT
>JBBRMC010000354.1:0-4636 GCA_038231055.1 Leptolyngbyales cyanobacterium | reverse complement strand
CGCTGGATTGCCGCTTCTATGGCTGCAATTTGCTTGAGGGGAATGTATTGAGATTTCTGCCCATTCGATAGAGTTTTGCCCCGCCCCGATCTCAACCTTGCATATTTGTAACTGGTCTGCGATTGGTTCGATGCCGTGCCCCCCGCAGCCGCCCGATCGAGCCGCACCCCGATTAACACATCGCCCTCGTTTTGGAGGGCTGCGATCCTGTTTATGATTGCGTCTCGTTCAGTTTGGAGTTCAGCTTGAGGTCGTCTCATTGCTTTTCATTCATGTAACATTGATATCTAAAGTCAATAATAGCTCTTAATGTTACATGAATAGATGACGCTGTTTGGCTGCTCGATTGCCTTGCCCCATGTCGGCTCAACTCTGAGATCGCTTAGACCCAACCTCTCGGCATTCGCCATGCTTCAGAGGATCGCATTTAAATCAGCAATAACAAAAATTGCTATTTTTGGTTGTTGCAAGTACAACGGGAGTAGCTGGATTATTGAGAGGGATCACCTGTGAATGTTTCACTAACGCCAGAGCTGGAAAAGTACGTAAGCGAGAAGGTAGAAAGTGGTTTGTACCACTCTGCTAGTGAGGTCATTCGGGAAGGGTTACGTCTGCTAAAAGACCAGGATGCTTTGCGGAAAGTTCGCCTCCACGAAGTGCGGCAGCAGATTCAGGAAGGCGTGAATAGCGGGGAATCTCAACCTCTCAACGTCGAGGATGTCATTGATCGAGGCAGAAAACGCCATGCCCAGCGCAGCAAAGCCAGCCACTAGGTTTGTTGAGCATGGGCAGATTGGTGATCAGACCGCAGGCGCTTACAGACCTGGACGATATTTTTGACTACATCGCCGAGGACAGCCTGGACCGTGCGATCACATTTATCAGGAAGCTCTATGGGCAAATGGAGAAGGTCGCAGCCAGCCCAAGTATGGGTCGTCGTCGCGATGAACTGTTAGCGGGACTGCGAAGCTTGCCTTACGGCAACTACCTGATTTTCTACAGCCCTCTTGACGATGGAGCTGATATTGTCCGTATCCTAAACGGAGCCAGGGATATCGAGGCTTTATTTCAGGACGATGAGCTGTAGATTTTTCGCCTTTGGCGAGGAATGGAGAAATTTTGGTCAAATTAAGTCTCTCTACCAAGGCTGTTCTCTCTCTGTAAATGACGGCAAGCAGCAGAACCGTCTCAAACGTTAGGCATCGCAGTTGCAGTACGAAAAAATCACCCTTAGTCAGCTTGAAAGCTTTTTTATAGACGCACTCATTCTGTAATTTCAGCAAGACCAAATTTCATTGAGTTAAAACCAGATACGGATAGGGGTCCTTGAAACGTGTAAGTAAGTCCCCTATCCGTTATCTTGCAGAAGCTGACCCATGCCACCATCCCCAAACTTTGAGTTCCTTCAGGTACATGATCCTCAGTTAGTCAGACTGGGTAGTTTGGCAGAGCGGTACTTTGCAGATGACCCGAATACCTGCTTGATTAAGCTACGGCAGTTTGGAGAGGTTTTGGCACAGCTAACGGCTGCAAAAGTCAGACTGTACACGGACCCTGATGAGAAGCAGGTGGAACTGCTGCGTCGCCTGCGAGATCGCGGTGTCCTAAAAGGCGAGGTAGATCGGCTTTTTCACGAGTTACGCAAAGCGGGTAATCATGCGACCCATGAATTAATGGGGAATCAGCGCACAGCTTTGAGTGGTTTGAAGTATGCACGCACCTTAGGCATCTGGTTTCATCGCGTCTTCGCCACGGGGACTCCAGAGGAGCGTCTTCGCCAACGCACCTTTGATCCGGGTCCCTTCATTCCACCCCCCGACCCACAAATTGAAACGCAGGCGTTAAAGACTGAATTAGCACAACTGCGCCAAGAAGTTCATGCGAGCCTGTCGAAAGCGGATGCTGCTGAAGCTCTGGCGAAGGCAGAGGTGCAACGACGTTCAGAGGCCGAAGCCTTGGCGCGGGAAGCGGAAACCAAAGTTCACGAATTTCAAAACCACTTAATTCAGCTTCAAGCTCAAGCCACCAGCGCCTCCGAGCAAGAAATCAACCAGACGATCGTGCAAGCACAAGTTGCCGAAACGCACGTCAGGCTCGATGAGCGGGAGACTCGACGGTTAATTGATGCTCAACTGCGAGCAGCCGGGTGGGACGTTGACTCGGAACTCTTGACCTATCAAAGCAGGGCACGACCTCAGAAAGGCAAAAATCAGGCAATCTCGGAATACCCGATGTCTGGAGGACGGGCAGACTATGCTCTCTGTGTGGGGCTGCAAGTCCTCGCGGTCGTTGAAGCCAAACGCCAGAGTAAAGATGTTGCTGAAGGAGCACTGGATCAGGCGAAGCGCTATAGCCGGGGATACGAGAGAAAGGGCGATGAGATTTCGGCGGGTGGCCCTTGGGGGTCATTTAAAGTGCCCTTTGTCTTTGCCACCAATGGTCGTCCGTTCCTGCAACAGATTCAAACCAAGAGCGGCATCTGGTTCTGTGATGTGCGTCGTCCTGACAATCTCCGCCAATGCATTGCCACCTGGTACAGTCCCCAAGGACTGATGGAGGCGTTGAAGCAGGACATCGACCAGGCAGACGCCAAACTTCAGCAGGAACCCTTCAACTACGGCATTGCTCTGCGGGACTACCAGATCCAGGCGATCAAAGCCGTCGAAGTGGCGCTGTCAAACGGACAAAGAGAATTGCTGGTAGCGATGGCAACGGGAACTGGTAAGACCAAGATGTGCATTGCACTGGTCTATCGGCTCTTGAAAACAAAGCGGTTTCGGCGGGTGTTGTTTCTGGTAGATCGCACAGCGTTAGGAGAGCAAACAGCCAATGCGTTCAAAGACTCTCGCATGGAGAACCTCCAGACCTTTGCAGACATTTTCGAGCTGAAGGAACTGAAGGATACAGAGACAGACTCCGATACGAAAGTTCACATTGCCACTGTGCAGGGAATGGTTAAGCGCATTCTCTATCCCTCTGATGAAACGGCCATTCCAACCGCCGACCACTATGACTGCATCGTGGTGGATGAGTGTCATCGCGGGTATTTGCTCGATCGAGAGTTAAGCGATTCAGAGCTGGAGTTCCGCAACTTCGATGACTACATCTCTAAATATCGGCGCGTGCTGGATCACTTTGATGCGGTCAAAATTGGACTCACCGCCACCCCAGCACTGCACACCACACAGATTTTTAACGAACCCGTTTACACCTACACGTATCGGGAAGCCGTGGTGGATGGGTGGCTGATCGACCATGAACCCCCGTTCCAAATCAAAACCAAGCTCTCAGAAGAAGGCATGGTCTGGAAGGCTGGTGACCACATGGAGTTCTTCAATGCTCAGACGGGGCAGCTCGATTTGGCTCATGCCCCCGATGAAGTCAAGATTGAGGTTGAGCAGTTTAACAAGAAGGTCGTGACCGAAGCGTTTAATCGGGTGGTGTGTGAAGCGTTGGCTCAACACATCGATCCGTCCCTACCTGACAAAACGCTGATCTTCTGTGCCACTGATCATCATGCAGACATCGTGGTCACTCAGTTCAAACAAGTGCTGCAAGAGTACTATGGCAGCGTGGACGATGAGGCGATCGCCAAGATTACGGGCGCAGCGGATAAGCCGCTGGAACTGATTCGCAAGTTTCGCAATGAGGTCAACCCGAAGATCGTGGTGACTGTTGACCTGCTGACGACGGGCATTGACGTGCCGCCGATTTGCAACCTGGTGTTTATCCGTCGGGTCAACTCTCGCATTCTCTACGAACAGATGCTGGGACGGGCCACCCGCCGTTGTGACGACATCGGCAAAGAGGTGTTTCGGGTGTTTGACGCGGTGAAGCTGTATGAGGCGATCGCTCCCGTTTCAACCATGAAACCGATCGTGGTGAATCCCAAGCTTTCGTTCACGCAACTGGTGGAGGAATTAGGTACCGTCACAGTACCAGATGCGGTAGACAGCATCATCGATCAGCTCTTGTCGAAGTTTCAGCGCAAGCGCAGACATCTCAGCGAGAATAGCCAAGCGCAGCTGGAGCAACTGGCTGGGATGCCAATTCAGGATATTGTGCCCCATTTGAAACAGAGTGGTGCGGCTCAGGTGCGGGACTGGTTTGAGCAGCGCAAGGCGATCGCTCAAATTCTGGATCGTCAAGAGGGTGGCACGCAATCGGTTCTTATTTCCTATCATGCCGACGAACTACTGGGAATTGAACAGGGCTATGGCGTATCTGAAGATGGGGTGCCCTACGGCAAACCCGAAGACTATCTCGACAGCTTTAAGGCTTTTTTGCAGAACAATCAGAACCAGATTGCGGCGTTAACTGTGGTGGTGCAACGACCTCGTGACCTGACGCGCTCGCAATTGAAAGAGTTGAAAACACTGCTTGACACTGCGGGCTACTCGGAAACGAGGTTGCGATCCGCGTGGCGTGGCTCCACCAATGAAGACATTGCTGCCTCGATCATTGGTTTTATCCGACAAGCTGCCTTGGGCGATGCACTGGTGCCTTATAGTGAACGAGTTGACCGCGCGTTGAAGAAAATTCTGGCGAGTCAGACCTGGACGGCTCCTCAGCGGAAATGGCTGGAGCGGATTGGTAAGCAGTTAAAGGTTGAAGTCATTGTTGATCGCGAATCACT
>JBBRMC010000353.1:0-4655 GCA_038231055.1 Leptolyngbyales cyanobacterium | reverse complement strand
GCTTTATAAAGCAGAAGCGATCGGCGGTATTCAACACATTCTGGTCAGACATGAGCAAGGGGCAGCCCATGCCGCAGACGGCTATGCTCGTGCAACAGGGCAAGTTGGCGTATGTTTCGCCACATCAGGTCCCGGTGCGACCAATCTCGTCACTGGCATTGCGACCGCCCACATGGATTCGATTCCGATGGTGGTGATCACGGGGCAAGTGCCCCGACCTGCGATCGGCAGTGATGCCTTCCAGGAAACCGATATTTACGGCATTACACTGCCGATCGTTAAACATTCTTATGTGGTGCGTGACCCTAAAGATATGGGGCGCATTATTGCAGAAGCCTTCTACATCGCTAGCACAGGCAGACCAGGACCTGTGTTAGTCGATATTCCTAAAGATGTCGGCACCGAGTTGTTTGACTATGAGCCTGTCGAGCCGGGTTCTGTGCGATTGCCGGGATATCGTCCCACGGTGAAGGGCAACCCGCGTCAGATTGGGCAGGCATTGAAGCTGATTCGACAAGCCAAACAGCCGTTGCTGTATGTCGGCGGCGGCGCGATCGCTGCCAATGCTCATGCCGAAGTCAAAGAACTTGCAGAACGCTTTCAGCTTCCGGTGACGACTACTTTAATGGGAATCGGTGCCTTTGATGAGCATCATCCCCTCGCGGTTGGGATGTTGGGAATGCACGGCACTGCCTATGCCAACTTCTCAGTGACTGAATGCGATTTACTGATTGCGGTTGGGGCGCGATTTGACGATCGAGTCACTGGCAAACTGGACGAATTTGCCTCTCGTGCCAAAGTGATTCACATTGACATCGACCCGGCAGAAGTGGGCAAGACGCGATTGCCGGATGTGCCGATCGTTGGAGATGTCCGTCAGGTTCTCAGCGACTTGCTAGAGCGCAGTCACGAAGATGGCGATCCTGCTACATCGGATCAGACGAGCGAGTGGCTAGCAAGAATCGATCGCTGGCGTGAAGATTATCCGCTTGAAGTGCCTCGCTACCCAGATAAACTGTCTCCTCAAGAAGTCATTGTCGAGTTAGCACAGCAAGCTCCCAATGCCTTCTACACCACTGATGTTGGACAGCATCAAATGTGGTCAGCGCAATTCCTCAAAAACGGTCCTCGTCGCTGGATTTCTAGCGCGGGTCTAGGCACGATGGGCTTTGGGCTGCCGGCGGCGATGGGTGCTAAGGTAGCGGTCGGCGATGAACAGGTGATCTGTGTTAGCGGAGATGCCAGTTTCCAGATGAACTTGCAGGAGTTGGGCACGCTGTCCCAGTATGGAATTGCTGCCAAAATCGTGATTATTAATAACGGTTGGCAGGGCATGGTGCGCCAATGGCAAGAAGCCTTCTGGGAAGGGCGCTATTCGTCATCCAACATGGAGCCGTCGATGCCCGATTTTGTCAAGCTAGCCGAGGCTTATGACATTAAAGGCATGATGATTAGCTCTCGTGATGAGTTGAGCAGTGCAATCGCTGAAATGCTGGCACATGACGGACCTGTGTTGCTGGATGCACGAGTCAAGCGAGACGAAAACTGTTACCCAATGGTCGCTCCGGGCAAGAGCAATGCTCAGATGTTAGGGTTGCCCGATCGCAAGAGTTTAGAACGCGCTACTGAGCTGATGTATTGCAGCAGTTGCGGGACTAAAACCGTTGCCAGTAATAAGTTCTGTCCTGAGTGTGGCACGAAACTGTAGAAGAGGAAGGGGCGTACAGCTTGTGCGCCCCTTTGAGAAATATCGTTCTCATTAGGCTCTAGCAAGTCGATGCAGCCAAATGAAATTTACGCCTTCGGGTGAGCATTTGCTTTGAACCAAGCTATCTGAGTAGTGCAAGTTCTCTCCCGTCAGGTCTTTGCGATATCCGTAGGCTGTCCACTCGCCATAGGGATCGTTGACCAAAAATCCAGTGCGATCGTAACCGCGAATCACGATGATATGACCAAAACTGGTGAAATATCCGTGAATGATGCAGGGGCGACCCTCGGCGATCGCTTTGCGAATGTGAGAGAGCCTGCCCTGCGTCGTAAAGTCGTCTCTAACGCCATAGTTGGCTGCCATTCTCGCTAAATCTTCTGGGTCGTGGCGACTTAATCGATTTTGCTCCATGTAGCGATAGAGTTCGTCTTCAAACTGCACCGCGTTGGTCTTCTGGCGGATCTGTAGGTAACGCATCACCATTGCGAAGCTAGTAACATTACACGCCCCTCCTGGATTCTCGGCGTTGTCTAACTGACTTCGATAAGGCACGTTTAGGCGCTTATTTGCAGGAAGCCCAATCGTCGGTAGAGCGATCGGCAGAGATGGTTTACGCGTAGTGGTGACGACCTGACCCTGGCTGTTGAGAAGCTGAATATGGGGCAGATAGACAAACCAGGTATTGAGCGGTGGATTGCCCAAAAACTCGCTGACTAGCGCAACTTTAAGATGATTATTGCCTACCAGTTTCCATGAGTGAATCTCGAAGACCCGTCCCACTGAAATGTTGACTTTATCTTGAGCCGATAGCCGTGCAGCATCGCTCGTAGACTGCTTGAATATGGTGTTTTGAAGGACTTTTAGCTTCATGGTCTCTGTGCTTATTCCATAGGGTGCCCCAAAATTTCTACAAACTAAATAGAAACTTCAGTCGCAAGACATAACTCTGACTCATCTAGTTCCGCTCTTGCGAACTGCCTCTATCGCAACTTGAATTGTCCGTTCTTTTTGCGGATCGGCTCCTTGAGTATATTCTGCCCTGAAAGGAACCTCGACATCGGGCTTGATGTCTTTGCCTTCGAGTCGCTCGCCATCAACCAGGACATCGGCGACTGCGAGATAAAGCAAGCTGCCGTCTTTCATCACAAACGCCCGTTCTGCGACAACGGCACCTGTCACTTGAAGGATGTGGGAATGTGGTGGTGGAGGGTGGGGTTACCCGATGAATATGGAGACGTTCCATCGGAACGTCTCTACGGGGGTGGGATTATGGCTCGATCGAGGCGGTCTCTAATTGGTGGAGGGGCGATTGCTCGAACTGTGCCAATAAATCTGCGGGATTGTCGTAAATTGCTAGCGCGCCCGACAGTTGCGTATCGTCAAAACCACCACATCGCAGCGCAATCACACCGATACCTGCGGCGTTTGCGGCTTGGATGTCGTAAGGTGTATCCCCTAACATGATTGCTTGACTTGCGTCTAATTTTCCCTTTTTCAAAGCCGCTTGCACTAAATCTGGGGCAGGCTTTGAGTTTTCCGCATCATCTGACGTGGTAATTGGCTCTTTATCTAGTAATAAATCATCAGCTTGAGCGGCTTTGAGCAACACAGACAGTTCTTCGCTGGTTGCCGAACTTGCAACCACTAGCTGAAAGCCTTCCTGCTTTAGTTTGAGAATTAAGTCTCGTGATCCAGGGGCAGGAGACAAGCTAGAGCCAAATTTGTTGATAATGAATTCTTTGCGACGATCGGCGATTTGTTTGCCTACGCCTTCGTCGCCTGACAGTTCTGAAACCATTCGCGGGACAATTTGGTCGGCTCCCATGCCAATCAATGGACGCACTTGATCAAATGCGATGTCGTGTCCAAATGCGGCAAATGCTTCGACCCAAGCGTGGGCATGAGCATCGTTACTAAGCACTAGCGTGCCATCAACATCCAAAAGAATGCCTTTTTTGGGACTTGAGAGATTATTTCCTAATTGAGCGATCGTCGCTTTGGCATTCGTCGCCAGATCAGATGCCCCTTGCTGAACGGTAGCGGCAACTCCACTGACATCCTGAGCAACTTCTTTCCCGACATTTGAGAGGGCATCTAAGGGCTGACCAAATTGTCTTGCGCCGAGGTTGAGCTTGCTATAGTAGCCTGACTTAGCAAATTTTGTGTTTTCGAGAGATGCTCCATAGGCACCCAGTGTGCCGCCTAAAATGGCTCCGATCGGACCTGCCACCAGCGCACCGAGAAATCCTCCGATCGTGCTAACTCCGACAACGCCAACAGCAGGATGAACGGACGGAGCTTTAACTTCTTCAATGACGGAATCAGCCGTTGTATTGATGGAATTTGTGATGGTTTCAGTCTCGTTAGTCATAGCGCTCTCCAGATGTCGATATCTCATTCCAGAACGCCTAATTTTAGGAATCTTGACGGAATAAGATGTCTACTTTAGGAGCGATCTTGGTATCGTCTAGCTACGAACTTAATTGGCTTCGGTAAAACTTATCTGAAATATCACAAAATCTTGCCTTCTATTTTCATGAAATTAGGCATTCAAACGGAACTGTGAGATTCTCATACATATTAGAGAGTAGCTCCGTTGAATACCTTACTAAATAAAGGTAAGCACTAAGGAGAACATCATTGATCCGCTTATCATTAGCAATCGAAAAAGTTAATTAAAATAACAAAATAAAAGTTCATTTATCTCAACAATTACTTCAGGAAAAGCTGCGTTAGACTCGCAGATATTAGAGAGTTATTTATGTCACTAATCTTTTCAAGATTTAGCGCTTGCAATCCTCCTCACAAAGCTAGTGCAGGCTGGCGGAAATAACCGAGCAGCTTAATCCAGTTCAGGAAACCCCTTAAATTTCCAGTTGAAGGGCTTGGCAAGGGTGCGATTGAAGTAGGCAATAAAATCGAGGATCTGTTGTTGTAAGTCTTGGGT
>JBBRMC010000352.1:0-4659 GCA_038231055.1 Leptolyngbyales cyanobacterium | reverse complement strand
GTCGCTGTCGCCAATCGAGTCCGAAATAGGTCGATGCTGACCACCTCATAACCAAGGGATTTGGCAATATCTGCCAACAGAGTTCCCGTGCGAATCATGACGCGGAGATAAGACGCTTGATCACCCACCACATAAGCAAGTTGGGCACCCGGACGCAGGATATGACGCAAGTCTGCTAAATGTCTTGCCATGCCGCCAAAATAAAGCCGTGTGGCTCTGGCATACATTCGCTCAAAGCCGCTCGTTTTGCCAAGCTCGATTCGTTTGGCTTCGATTTCGTTGGCGATGCGCTGAATTTCAACATGATCGGCAACCCAGCGATCGTCGTCGTCGGCTTTATAGACATTGCGAGAGTTCGATCGCATCAATCCTTTCTTGAGGGTTTGCAGTTCTGCTTTGTTGTTAATAAATCCTAAAATTACAGATTCTAAGCGAGTGGTGCGCGTGTAGTCTTTCTCATTGGGGTAGGGCGGAGACGTGATCACTACATCGATCGAGTTGGGGTCTAAGACATGAATGAGTTGACGAGAATCAGCGTGATGAACGATCGCGGGTGCGTCTGGCAGGGTTTTGAGATGACGCAGATCATGGGCGATCGCCTCGATTCCCTCTAGCCAAGAATCTACGACTTGAGCATCGGGTTTGGCTTTGCCAATTCCCACTTCTGGACCAAATTGCAGATTGCTGATTGAAAGCACTAATGCTTTTGCCAGTGCCAACAATTCGTGACGATAATAAGGCGAATCGGAGCGCTGTTTGATCTGATCTAAAAGCACCAATGATTTGTGTAACGGCAAGGGACTAATTGAGTTTTTGAGCAGCAGTTTAAAGCTGTCTTCGGGCAGGGTTTGCAGAGGCTCATCAACGCGATCGAGAATCGTTTCAGTCGCTTCAGCAATCTGATGAGCATGACGCAGCAATTCATCGGGGTCAGGATTCCAGTCGAGTTTCACCGTTCCGGCAAACCATGCCATCGGGTTTGCTTCAACGCCTACACTGGGAACGCCTCGCTTCTTGCATTCGACAACAGTTGTGCCCGTCCCACAAAACGGATCGAGAACTTGCTGTGATTCATCGACCCCAAATTTCTCTAGATAATCCTGCACTAAATGCGGCGGAAACGACAAAATAAACCGATACCAACTGTGGGCGATTTTGTCTTCGACGCGAAGGTGATTGAGTTCTGAATTGGTGGACTCTACCTTGAGATGGGGAATGAGGGGCTGAATATATTGCAAGGGAACGGCGGCAGTTTTGGCAAGAGTAGCACTGGCATTCTACTGAGGACAAGTGTATAGATGCAAGAGATGGAAGGCGCAATCGCCGCTGATCACTTAGGCGGCAACACGCAAGCACGTTCTATAAATTACTCAGTATGATACGAACGAATCTCTTTATTTCACTGCATTTTACGGTATGAATTTCTCAATCACAAATAAGCAGAATGTGGGCTTGATTCGATCGTCTAACCTACCCCTGAAATTATTTCTAGCCCTAATGTTGGGGTCGCTATCGGGCATCTCTTTTCTAACTGGTGTCGCGGTTTCAAAGCCCGTTCAGTCGTCAATGCCTTCGGCTGAGCAGAAATTAGATCGGATGTTTTCTTCAGACATTCAAGCCACTCTCAACGCTTGTGTAAAACAGGGAGGGGTAAATCTGGCAGCAGGAGCTGATCGAGATGGCTCTATTATCTGCGGGAACGGTTGGCGCAAATCTCCGGTGAAATTCACAACCTATGTCAACACGTTGACAGACTTTGAAACTGCTGGTGTTCTTTTAGGGTTTCAAGCGGGGGTGAAATCGAATCCTAACTACAAGCCTGAATTGCTCACGACCTTCATGAACTCTTTTGAGACGAGTGGCAAACTCAGACAGGCAGTACAGGATTTTGTCACTATCGCAGTCGTTAAACCAGGTCTTTTGCCCAAAGGCTCTACCCAATCTGCAAGCTTTTTGACGGATCGGATTTTGCAGCGATCGCGTCCATTTCTTCAAAATTCTACCAAGCTTGAGAATTTGACAGGGACATCGGATGAGTATAATGTCATCGCTGAGAATTTTTGTACAGCACCCGGAATGAGCACTACGCAAGCCAAAAAACTTGTCCCAACTCTCGACTCTGTACAAATGTTTGCGATTTGTTTTCAAGAATCTGGGATAGCAGATGCAGTGGCTCAAAAGCTGAATCGCTCCAATCGTGCTAAACGCTAGAACCGCGATAAGCCGTGATGGTTGCAACATAAAGCCGAAATGTGCCAGGAGTAAATTTGGGATTGAGTGCTCCGTCATACTCAAATTTACTCAGCATCAGTTGCAGCGATCGCAGATGTTGAGCGGCGATCGGGCTGGCATCCTTCAGCGTTTTTGCCCGAAATGCTGGAACCAATTCTGCAAACGGAGCGTTGATGGTGATCCATTCATCTGCCACCGTGTCGAACGAATATGTATAGGCGATGCTGTCCCACGTCTCATCGTCACGGGCGATAAATTTGTAGCGGTTGCCATCGCCTTTAACCCGCAGCTCAATTCCGTCGTAGCCAGAAAGGTCGGCGGGTGGCTCAAAATTGCGAGTCCGAACTGAGGCAAATCCACCAGAGTTTTCAGTCGAGACATTGCCCGTAAACAGCACTGCCCGATCGATCTGCTGAAACGAACTCGCGCTCACGCCACCCATGACCACATCATCCAGTGCTCCCCACAAATTAATCGTGCCCGACGGGTTGCTGAAGTCAAACAGCACCTCTGATTGATTACCGATCGGGTGAGAAGGCGTGCTACCTTGAACCATTTTCTGAAGCCAGCTTACAAAAGGGATCACCTCAAAGTATGCCAGGGTTTGCACAAATCGACCTGCATCCCATTGAGCCATTTGCTTGTCCTCTCAGAACTAGACTATCTTCAGCTTAACGAATCTAGCGATCGGGCGATGATATTCTGCTGCGAAACTGCGTTAATCTCCAGATGCAGAGTGTGATTAAAGCAGCATGGGATTTCAGCCACCGGGTTTTGGTCAAAATTTTATTCAGACTTCGCTGGGCACGATTGCCTATTACACACCAGTCGGGGCACCGTGGACAATTGAGGATGCACAACCTACGGTGATCTTTCTCCACAGTTTTGGCGGCGGCTCGTCTGCTTATGAATGGTCAAAAGTGTATGCAGCATTTGCTGATACGCATCATGTCATTGCACCCGATTTGATAGGCTGGGGCAACTCTGCCCATCCAACACGAGACTATCGAGTTGAAGATTATCTGGTCACGATCGCCGAACTGATTCAGCAATTATCATCGTCGCCTGTAACGGTGGTGGCATCGTCGCTGACGGGCGCGATCGCGATTCGTCTCGCAGTGCAAAAACCAGAACTTTTTCGATCGCTCTATCTTGTCTGCCCATCGGGATTTGACGATTTTGGGCAAGGCGCAGGGCGACGAATTCCCCTACAAATTATTAATACGCCGATTCTCGATCGCTTTATCTACACGATCGGGGCAACAAATGAAATTGCTGTCCGCAACTTTTTAGAGCAGTTTTTATTTGCCGATCGAACTCGCATTACCGATGAAATGGTTGCCGCTTATTTAGACTCTGCTCAACAGCCTAATGCTGAATATTCTGCCCTGGCATTTTTGCGAGGCGATCTCTATTTTGATTTGTCGTTATATCTGTCTCAGTTGACGGTGCCTACCTCGATTTTGTGGGGCGAATCAGCGCAGTTTACCAATGCAGCGCTAGGGCAACGATTAGCGCAACTCAACCCACAGGCGGTCAGAGAATTTCAGGTTTTGCCCGAAGCCGGAGTGCTGGCACATCTTGAGCAGCCAGGAGTCGTGACAGCATTGTTGGGACGTTGGTTAAACTCGACAGGCGCTTGAACACGCTCAGGTCTAGATGCGGCTACCCTTGTCTGTTCAGGGTGTGAGGCAATTCTTTTAAGCTCGATCGCTCAATAGTTGCATTCCAAACAATCTAACGCTATAGTTTAATCATTCGAGAATCTCGAACTATTGAATGAGCTATTCCCTCATTGGTCAATCAACGCTGCAACACTCGCTAAAAAAGCATTTGTAGATTGCTAGTTTGAATACGATCGCGACAGATTTACATCACGGTCACGATTGCTTGTACTCCCTTGTCCCCACATATTTTTTATGGATCTCTTCACTCCCATTCAAGTTGGACGCTACACCCTTCCTAATCGCATTGTCATGGCACCTTTAACTCGTTGTCGTGCCGGAGAGGGATATGTCCCGACTCCTTTAAATGTAGATTACTACACTCAACGGGCATCGGCTGGGCTGATTGTTTCCGAAGCAACCCAGGTTTCTCAACAAGGCATGGGCTACCCTGCGACTCCTGGCATTTACTCACCCGATCAAATTGCTGGATGGCGATTCGTGACCGATGCAGTGCATCAACAGGGCGGACGAATTTTTTTGCAACTGTGGCACGTCGGTAGAAGTTCTCACTCCTCATTTCAGCCCGATCGGGCTTTGCCTGTTGCACCTAGCGCGATCACGATCGAGGGCGAGTTGCTTACCTACGAGGGCATGAAGCCTTATGAAACTCCTCGTGCTTTAGAGTTGTCTGAGATTCCTGGCATTATTGAGCAGTTTCGTCAGGGGGCTAAAAATGCGCTAGAGGCGGGTTTCGACGGGG
>JBBRMC010000351.1:0-4673 GCA_038231055.1 Leptolyngbyales cyanobacterium | reverse complement strand
CGGGTTCTCATGGGCGAAGTCACGCTTTTAAGCTTTTTGATTGGCAGTTTGGGCTTACAGGCAGTTGTCGCGGGTGGGTGGCTGCGCTGGCAACAGTGGAAAATCTGGCAAGCGTGTGAGGAGGAAGAAGAAACCTTGACCCCTTATGAATCAAAAGATACCGTGCAATCAACGTCGGATCAAAAATCGAGCAAGCCGCCTAAAGATCCTCGATTAGTCGGATGGGAGTTTAAGATTGTCCGATCGAGCCGAGATCTGTTTCGCGATCCCCAAGTTTTTAAGCGGGTGTGTGAAGAAGAGTCACAGGCTGGCTGGATTCTGTTAGAAAAAATTGACGATCGACGAATTCGATTTAAACGCCCGATCGCGCTACGGGAAATTCTCAATTCTGAAATGCTGACGATCGATCCTTATCGCAGTCACTACGGCTCATCTGCTAGCCCATGGATTTGGATCGCGGCAATGGTGAGTTTGATTCTGCTAATTCTGCCTGCTTACTTAGGGTTCATGCTTGTGTCAGCGACTTTAAACAAGCCGTCCCCAGAATCGCCGAAAAGCTCACCGATCTTCAAAACTCCTGAATAGTTACCCTTTTTGATGCGCCAAATCTCGGATCAGCGACAGTTTTGAGTGAATGTAGCTGCTGAGGATGGTCACCTCTTCAGGGTTGAGAGGCTGTTGAGTTTTCAATTGCCGCAATAGCCATTGCACCAAGCTAGCGTCGTCTAGATTGATAAGCAGCGCCGCTTGAGTCGCTTCAACTAAAGACCATAACTGACGGAGCATTAAAGGATTCATGGAAATTAAAGGGGACATAGAACCTTACACACGATCGACTAAAGGGATGTTTCTCCATCAACCATACTGAATCTGACTGTAGCCAAACCAAGAACACACAAGACGATATAAGAGTTACAAAAAGCTAACTAAGCGATCCATAACTTGATGTGTGACTTAAATATTAACTAAAACTGTTTATATAAGTACTGTTTGATGAGTGATAATAAGAGTAGAAATATTCTAAACGATAAATCGGTGAAGCAGATAAACGCAGATCGACCCCATGAAACAAATTCTTTGAGAGATTCTAAATGGGCAGCGAAACAACCTTTTATGTCAATGCTGCGAGAATTGGCTCAAACCTATCAGGCGTTTTGTGCCTACGATGAGACTCACATTCGAGAGTTAGGGCTGACTCCGCCTCAATTTGACGTGATTGCAACCCTCGGCAACACAGCAGGGATGTTTATGAATCAACTGGCAGAAAAAACGCTGGTCACGAAAGGGACTCTGACGGGAATCATCGATCGTCTAGAGCAAAAAGGCTTAGTCCGGCGAGAAGTGCCCCCCGAAAATCGGCGCTGTTTTCTGATTGTTTTAACTCCTGAAGGTGAGCGTGTGTTTGAAGAGGTGTTTCCGGCACACATTGCTTATTTAAAAGAGCGGTTCGATCAATTGGATGAGCAAGAGCTAGCGCAAATAAAATCCGCTCTGCAACGACTGCGAGAGATTTTATAACGGTTCTTCACCCGCATTCACTACACCCCATCCCCCTCTAGATGTAGTGAAAACAAACGGGAATGGCTTACACAACCTCATCAAAATCTGCCTCAAAGGGCTAATCTGCCGCTACAGTAGAGGCGTATCTTGACTAGCAGCGATCGGAGATAAAGCGTGGATTCAATTCTAGAGCGGGCGAGTGAGCTAAAACAGGCATTGACAGATTTTGTCTTAGACGCTGAGGGAGACTTGGCGACGGCTCTAGAAACCTATACAGCCGAGCAGTTAGCACGAGCTTCGCAATCGCAGCAAAAAGATCGCAAACAGCAAGATCTTGTTGTTGATACCTTCTTAACGGCGGGGCAGATTAACCAAAAAACGCCTCTAGAGTGGTTTGTCGAGAGTGAAACGGGATTGTCGGAGAGCGATCGTCAGCTCCTTTCAAACTGGACGCGCAACTTCACAGGATTGTTTGCAATTCAGCAAATTTTGCCCGACGGATTTGAGTTGATGAATTGGCTGACGACGAAAACCTACATCGTGAAGCCCAACAACTCCGCAATGCTAGAAGACATGGCGCGGTTAAAGCTGGGAGAAATCCTGGTTACGCGAATTGCACCCGTTGATGATTACTGGACATTCTTTAGTCCCTATCTGCAGCTAGGAAACTTAGGAAAGCCAAAATTAGCCGTGGCGATCGGAAACTTTAAACAAAATCACAAACCAGATTTATACGGCGACGCGCCAGAGTTGTTAGAAGAAGCGTGGAAATCGGTCGATCGCTATCACCAAGATTTTCTAGACTTCTTCGGCAGCGATGAGACTACCCTTCCAGGCTATCAACTCAGTAAAAAGATTCCTGAATTTCAAGAATTTCTCACTCAGCGTCGGCTAGACGAAGCCGGAATCGATAGCTCTAAATCGCTGTCAGAAATGGCTCAAGAAGCCGGAATGAGTGATGAAGAACTCGAAGACGTTGCCGAATCAATGGGATTGGATGCTCAAGCTGCAACCAAGCTGTTAAACAACAAAAACGCGGTTAAGATGGCGGCTCCTCAGATCGACCTTCCGGCTGATTTGAAAAAAGCGGAGCAAGTGACAGTGTTAGCTCATCCGCGCTGGGGACAGATGTTTTTGACCACCCACACCCGATTTATTAATCTGCTGCAATCTGATGATTGGCAAAGTGTCAAAGGTGCCGATAAGCTGATTCGCAGTTATTTAGAGCAGCCCAGCATTAACGCATTTGTGTGGTATCGATTAGCTGAGACATACCCTGCTCAGTTACAAAAAGTTTTGCGAGAGTTTTTGCAGCGTCCCGATTTTGATTTAAAGGCTGACTTAGGTTCCCTGCTCCAGTCAAACCAAAAACCATTAGAACCAGAACTTCCTGACATTGCGAGTGTGCCCATTCACTTACACGATCTTTTTCAGGAAGCCCTGGCAGAAGTGACGAAATCTCAAAAACCCAAAGGCGATAAGAAAGGCACCAAAGGATTTCAGCGAGCTTGATTATCTAAGGTTCGCACCGTTAAAACTTGGGGAGGAGTCGCATCGGGTGGATAGATCATGCCAAACTCTACCAGCCGTTGCTCTCCGGGTTTGAGATTCAGCGTCGCTAACGGTTCGCCTTGTTGACCGCGACGTAGCACAAGATGCACAAATCGCGTTTGCGGCAATCCGGCATCATTTTTATAGCGCAATCGCACGGTGCCTCTAAAAAACACTTGACGGGCAGGCGGGTTAAAAAACCGCAGTCCTTGTTTCGTGTCTTCTCGTTTTAATGGGTTTTCTAGGGCGATCGTCACGGTCTGATTCTGATTCGTAGAATTTCTCAACGGCATCGCCAAGTTATATTCAATCCCATAATTTCCGTGTGCCTCATACGCCGTATCAGGATATCGCTTCAAAATCTTGGCATTCTGATTTTGTCCGGTGCCCATCGTGCCGCGATACAGCAAACTCAGCCCATAAGAAAACGCCTGACCCGGTTGAGGAATGTTGAGGCGATCGCTGCCTGGATCGACGAGTTGCCCCAACCACTCAGAACCCTGTGCGACTCCAGCCACTCGCCCATAATGAAACGCTCCATTCGCTGAGGTGGCAAGCGTGGCAGCTAGGTCACGAGGTCCAGCTAAGTCGCCCTGATCTAAAAGGGTTTGCCACTCCTGAAGAGTCGGTGCCCGTTCACTACCATCTGGGTTTTGTTTCGCAAACATTCCTAAGCTGGCAACATAAACTTTGCCGTCGCTGCGAAGGTGCATTAGCGTCGATCGACCATTCAATGGCGGCGTTAGTGGCTTGACAGGAATCGGCAAATTCATCAACATCCGGCTTTCCCCAGGCGGAATCACAATCTGCGGCGGAAAAAGACTTTGACGCTGACCCCGCAACACGTCGCCCACGGCTCGACCGCCGGGACCTGCAAACACTTTCCCCTCAGAGTTCTCTAAATAAGAGGGCAACTCGACGAACGGGGCATCTGGTTGACTGAGATAGCTCGCAGCCTGCAAAATATCCAATGTGACGGGTTTAACACCGGGGTTATAGACAACCACACCCACATACAGAGTTCGTAAATCCTGGGGAGTCAGAGCTTTGGCAATGTGATGGGTGAAGACATCAAAGCGACCGTCAAAGGCTTGATTGAGGTGGGCAGAAGGCACCCGTTTCCCAGTCGGCGGAAAGGTCGAAAGCAGAATACCTTCGGTCTGCACCACTTCGGGGCTGTTGCTGTTAAACACTAACACCGAGTCAAGTTGTCCCGGCAGCGATCGGACTTCTTGCGGCTTGACAATTTCTTGCGGAGGCAGAACCGGAGTTGCTTGTGCCAAGGTCAAACTGGGTAGAAATGACAACATTATCAGGCGTAGGGTCATTAAGGGTATGGGCGGGTTTGATCATATCCTCTGCTGTGACGGGTTTTGCGAGTTCTCGGTTTCGCGATGCAAAACTTTTCAACACACTCGTGGAATTTCTGGTTCTAGTCACGATCGCTCATCGTGATTAAGATAGAGAGACTGACAGGCTTTTCGTTAATTCCCCAAATTCCCATGTCTACTCCCCCTAGCGGCGCTCAAATTCGGCAACAGTTTCTCGATTTTTATGCAGAAAGAGGGCACAAAATATTGCCCAGTGCCTCTTTGGTGCCCGAAGATCCGACCGTTTTGCTG
>JBBRMC010000350.1:0-4675 GCA_038231055.1 Leptolyngbyales cyanobacterium | reverse complement strand
AATGACAAACCTAAATTTGTTTGCACTCTCCCCCATTCCTCACCCCTGATCATCTCACCACAGACAGACTTCAATTTTTCTCTCTCGACACCACAACACTCAAGTTATTAAGATAATTCGACACCTGCTGGAAATTGCTAAAACAGGAGTAGAGAGAGCGATCAAGAGAGATGAGGAACGCGCGATCGATTGGATGAATCACCAGCTTGAAACATTGGAGGTCAATCTGACATGAGCATTCCTGCAATAGAACTGCCAATGGAAAGGATCATTGAGTTTTGCGAGCATTGGCAAGTGACCGAATTTGCCCTCTTTGGCTCGGTCTTGCGTGACGACTTTCGCCCCGACAGTGATATCGACGTAATGGTGCAATTTCACTCAGAAGCCCATTCGACGTTGTTTGACTTGACTTACATGGAGGACGAATTAAAAACACTCTTTCAGCGCGATGTTGATTTAGTCACCCGCAAGGGAATTGAAGCAAGTCGAAACTATCTGCGTCGTAAAGCAATTCTCTCTTCCGCCCAAGTGATTTATGGAACGCGATCTTCAATCTCTGCTTGATGTGTTGCACTCTGCTAGATTGTTATGAACTACATAGCTGGACGATCGCAGGAAGAATTAACAACCAATCTGCAACTTCAAGATGCCATGATTCGCAGACTTTTGATCATTGGCGAGGCATCAAAACGCGTCTCTGAAACAACTCGACAAACCTTGATTACAATCCCTTGGACTGCAATTAATGGTATGAGAAATCGACTGGTACACGAATATGATGAAATCGATCTGGATGTGGTGTGGGATACCGCAGTAAATAGTTTGCCAACTTTGATTTTAGAGCTAGAGAAAATAGTTCCTTCTGATGAATAGTCTGAATGCTGCAAAGAAGACTATCAGAAATTTCTAAAAGAGTAGATCGAAGAAGACGAGGAACGCGCGATCGACTGGATGAATCAGCAACTTTAAATCTGCGATCGCCCTCCAACTCTCACCGTTCAACCTCCGAACTCAAAACGTCGCCTTCCGATCGCGAAACTTCGCCCTCAGAGCTTGAACCTCCGACCTCCGAACCCGAAAGTTGAACCTCAGAACCCGAAACGCCAGCCTCAAAGCTCGAAACTCCGACCTCAGAGGACGGAACTTCGACTTCAGAGCACGGAACCCCACCCTCGGAACTCGAAACGCCGCGATCGCAACCAAAAATCTCACGATCTTCCCGTAACCCTTCCCCTACTCCTCCACTCTGGGGCGCTGCATCACACTAATTACCTCATCCGCATTGCGAGTGGGCATCAACCGTGACCAATCTCTGACCTCAGTGATCCGGGCACTGTGCAACCGATGAATAACTCCCCTCACCCAATCCGGCGCACCCACTAAGATCATCCGGTTCGATCGTCGTTCTGTCGTTTCCAGAATGTAAAGAACTGCATCCACAGGGATTGAATCGCCTTCAGGAGATAGATTTGCAGACATCTTGCTTTCCAAAATCACATGAATGGTGTTGTTTTCATCTGACAACACTCTCATCTTACTAGCCTGTTGTCAAGTGAAGACATTTACCCAGTTCCCATGCTCTGACACGATGAGGGCATGGGCAAAGCAGGCAAAGCACTCAGGCAAGTACTCGAAACCTACGGCATTAGCCAAAATCGGCTGGCGGTCGCAATGGGAGTCAACCGTGCAACCGTCAACCAATGGTTCAACGAAACAAGAGATCCCCTTGCTGAATCGATCCCAGACATTGTTAAAGCACTGGAACAACTCAACGAAGCCGCCGCCAAAGACTTTGTTCGCCTCTACCTGGGAAGGCTGGCTCAACCAGAGCCAAACCCGCCAGAAGATTAACGAACGAAGCGACGCTATTAGCAGCATTTAGAGACCTTTGCCAATCTACGCCCTGTGAGTCACTGCGCACCTAGAAGGCTGACCCTGACAACGCAAACCAGCACGCCTCAACCCTCTTCTTACCACTCGACCTGCGATCGCTCGTGCAACACTCGTCCATATACCGCTTCTGTCTGCTTCGCCAACTTTGCCCAGCAAAAGCGCACCTCTAAATCTTTGTAAGCATTCTCGACCAGCCATTGAGCATAGTCAGGATTCTTCAGCACCTCAATAATTCCCCAAGCCAGAGAATCTGAATTACCCGTCCAGGTGACGATCCCCGTCTTGCCGTGCCGAACCACTTCAGGCAAGCCCCCGGCATCCGATACGACGACAGGCACTCGTGCCGCAAAACTTTCTAACGCCACAATCCCAAATGGCTCATAGAGACTCGGAAAAACGGCACAGTTAGCGATCGTTTGAAACTTATCCAAATCTTCATCGGGCATGAATCCAGTGAAGAAGCACGTTTTCCAGATGCCTAAATTCCAGGCTTGACCCTTTAAATAATCCGTGTTGCCGCCGCCAATAAAGACAAACTTCACCTGACTCCCCATTGCCTGAAGCACTTTTGGAGCCGCCTCTAGCAGAACAGAAATGCCCTTCTCGTAAGTCATTCGCCCCACATAGTAGACAATCTTCTCGTCATCTCCTGCAAATCGCCGCCGAAATTCTTGCACATCAAACCCTGGATGACGCAGCTTTTTTTCAGCTCGAATGCCGTTATAGACGACATCAATCTTGTTCCAAGGCGTGTAGAGCGATCGCTCGACTTCTCGCCGCATATAGTCCGTGCAGACAATCACCCGCCACGAATCATACGCCAGACGGCGCTCCTTCTCATTGATATAGTGCTGCTCTTCGGTGTGAACCCCATTATTTCGACCCCCCTCCGTCGCGTGAATGGTTCCCACCAACGGGATTTTGAACAAATGCTTGAGCACGATCGCGGCATCACCCACCAACCAATCATGAGCGTGAATGATGTCAAAACAACCCTCTTCTCGAATCAGCTTGCCTCCATGCTGACCCATGCTGGCGTTCATGTTGACAACCCAGTGCAGAAAGTTGTGGCTCTCATCCACACTGACGCGATGCACTTCTACCCCATCAACCACTTCATAGTGAGGAGCCTGCCCAAACTGCACCGTAATTAAATGAATTTCATGCCCTAGCTTGACCAACTCTGGGTATAGTTCCGCCACATGACGAGCGATACCGCCCACAATGCGGGGTGGGAACTCCCAGGTCAATACCAAAATCTTCATCAGCCCCAATCTCGATGGTTCGTATTTTCACTCTACAGAAACTTGGTAAACACTCTCACAGACCTTGCCCAGAACGCGATAATCTATAGATATTCCATACAAATCACTCGATCGCTCCATCTTCTGCTCACCTGCGCTTTTTGCATCCACCTTTTGAGATGGCAAATTTTAACTCTATCTTTAGCATTCCCGACTGAAGTCGTCAGTATAGCGCTGTCGTCTCTCCCAAAAACTGCGATCGAGCACTATCTCGGTTACTCAAGCTCAGTTCACCATCCTGATCGTCAACTAGCCCCATCTGTGTTAGCCATTCATTAATGATGCAGGCACCTTCCCAAAAGTTAACAAACGCTGAAGTGCCCTTACAGATCTTGCTGTTTGTCGATCAGCGACCCAACGCAAAAGAGCAGATCCAGCAGATTCGCCGCTTTTTGAACGATCTTAGAGCCAACTATCCGTTTGAGCTTCAAGTGATTGATGTGGGTGAGCAACCCTACTTGGCAGAGCATTTTCGCCTCGTTGCTACGCCTGCCTTGATTAAGATTCACCCTGACCCTCGGCAAACCCTAACTGGAACGAATCTAGTTGCTCAACTCAAAGAGTGCTGGTCGCGCTGGCAAGCCTCTGTTGAAGACTTTTTAGAGACACAGATTGAGTTAAAAGACTCGGTGGTTGAGGAAGCTTCTCCGACTTCAAAAATTTCTTCGATCGCTTATTCCTCTGAGCTATTGCAGCTAACTGACGAAATCTTCAATCTCAAGCAGGAGAAAGAAGACCTCCAGGCACAGCTTCAGTTTAAAGACCAAATTATCTCAATGCTGGCTCACGACTTGCGGAATCCGTTAACGGCAGCCTCGATCGCGATTGAAACGCTAGAAATTGGTCACAAAGCCCAAGAAGGACCGGGCTATCGGCTCACTCCGGCGATGACGGCTCAATTGTTAAAACATGGGCGATCGCAGATCCGCAATATCGACCGCATGATCACTGATATTCTGCAAGCCGCTAGGGGCACCAGCGCTGAGCTGCAAATTGTGCCGCAAAAGCTAGAACTCGGTGCCTTGTGTGAAAGTGTTTTAGAAAACTTAGAAGAACGATTCCGCGCTAAGTCGCAGCACGTAGACACTGATATTCCGACAGATCTGCCGCTCGTCTATGCTGACGAAGAACGGGTGCGTCAAGTTTTAACCAATATTCTCGACAACGCAGCGAAATACACACCGATCGAGGGCACCATTCACGTTTCGATGCTGCATCGCACGGCTCAAAAGGTGCAAGTTAGCATCTGCGATGACGGACCCGGCGTGCCAGAAGAAAACCGCGATCGCATCTTTGAAGACCATTTCCGCCTTCAACGAGATGAGGCTCAAGATGGCTACGGAATTGGACTATCGCTCTGTCAACGCATTGTCCGGGCGCACTATGGGCAGATTTGGGTTGATTCTGTCCCCAATCAGGGCAGTTGTTTTCACTTTACGCTGCCTGTCTATCGATCGCAGCGATAAACAACAGTTTTT
>JBBRMC010000349.1:0-4697 GCA_038231055.1 Leptolyngbyales cyanobacterium | reverse complement strand
GACGATACGATGAAACGTCTTTAACCGTTCCCTCTTCCCAGAAATTTCGTTTTTCTTTTGTTACTGCCATTAAGCCTCCGCTGTTTCCATGTTGAAGCCCATTGATTCGCCGACAGGAACGAATGTTTCTGCCTCGTTGAGATTCTTAACCGCTAAATCGAAATAGGATTTCTTCAGCTCGGTGCCGATGAATCTGCGCCCCTTTTGAAGAGAGACATATCCCTCGGACCCAATGCCCATGAATGGCGAGAGAACGACGTCGTCTTTTGCAGACCATAAACGAAGACCGCGCTCGATTACATCAAGCTGCAAAGGAGCAATGTGACGCTCGTCTTCTTTATCTCGCGCACTCTTTCGGTTCAAAGTTTTAGATTGTTTAATATCCATCCAGCACGGGCTTGCAAGCTCCTGCCATTCTTTAACTGGAAACTCTTCTGGTAAATGCGAGATAGGCTTTGGATTGACGCCGGGCTTTCGGAAGGTGACGAGATAGTCAGGAAGCCCCTGACGGCTCATCGATGAATCCTTTTTGATCGTCTTCCACAGAAGACCGAGCGCCTTCGTTCTCTGCATGGCAACGACCGGATCTTTCCAGATCGTAACTTTCGAATGATAGATGAATCCATCATTCACGTGAGCACGAATCAGATCGCCCGAGAAATCACGAATGCCGATGAAGCCGTCTCTGCCTTTCGTTGTCGTCAGATCCATACAATGCACTGAACAGTTTCTTCCTGGCTTCAATACTCGAATTAGCTCTTTCGACAGATACGAATAGTGTTCAAAGAACTCGGCGTCAGATCGGCAATTCCCCATGTCGCGCTCGCTGTTTGAATAAGTGTAGAGCGAAGAGAACGGCGGCGAGAATATGATATAATCAATCGAATCATTCGGAAGCTGACGAATCACTTCCACACAATCGCCCTGATATGCTGCGAAACGATCGGTCACGACTTGATCTAGACAATGCATTAGAGCCATCCCGGTAATTCGGTAAGAGTTGAAGCCTGATAAGAAAGTCGCTCGTTGATCGTGGCGCGCACTTCCTGCTTAGTGAAATCCTTCATGAGATCGACCATCTGACAAACCAGCTCTTCATTTTGAAGCTCTTTACGTTTGAGATTTTCCAAGACAGCGCCTTCGAGATCGGCACTGATCATGTAAACATCGACCGGCTTCTTCTGACCGAAACGGTAGCAGCGGCGAATCGCCTGATAGAGAGATTCAAAAGAATCATTCAGTCCGACAAACGCCATCTGATTGCAGTGCTGCCAGTTCATGCCGAATCCTGCGATCTTTGGCTTCGTTATGAGAACGCGAGCGCGCCCCTCGGTAAAGTCCATAATCTTGCGCTCTTTGTCTTTGATCTTGTCGGATCCAGAGACCTCGACAGATCCAGCGATTAGAGCGTGAAGCTTATCTGCCTCATCGTTTCTGTGACACCAGACAATGAATGGCTCACTCGATGCGTTCACAATAGCGGCGCACCGTTCAACTCTCTCATCGACCGTGATTCGACGGGCCTCGGTTCTTTCACTCAAAGTCTTTGCGGGCTCTTTGATGAGGGCGCTCGATAGCGTTTTACTTGTTTCGACTAGAATCTCATGATGATTTAACGGAGGCAGATCATATCCGCTCGCCTCGAAACCAAGGTCTTGAGGCTTTCTGATTGAGACGGCCCACGTTGCAAGCCATTCCCAAAAACGATTCTTGCCGTGACCTTTAAGACGCCATTTCGAATTTTCGCCAGAATCGTGCGTGAAAAACATGGCGAGCATTTCGACTGCCGACATTATACCTAAGAACTCAGACTGAGACCCAAGTTCCATGAAGTCATTTGGAGAAGGCGTCGCCGTGCAACTCAATCGGTAAGGAATATCCGCGCACATCGCGATGATCTTTGCGCGCGTCTTGCCGTCCTGAGACTTCAGAATGGACGACTCATCTAAAACAATGCCGTCAAAATACCCGTCTTTGATTCCTTCGGCGAGCTTGTCGAGCATCTCGTAGTTGGTCACATAGATGCCAGTCGAGCCATCCTTTTCAAATTCGCGAGCGAATCGTACATTGCCGACGCCGAACTTCACAGCCTCACGCTCAGTCTGTTGCGCCACGCAAAGCGGCGCTAAGATCAAAACCCTATTGCCGGTATGTTGATGAACTGCGCCAGCCCACGCGAGCTGCATCGCGGTCTTGCCGAGCCCAGTATCAGCAAAAATTGCAGCACGTCCTTTTTTCAAGGCCCATTTAACGATCGCTGTCTGGAAGTCGAAAAGGCCATCCGGCAAAAGCATGTCATCAACATCGAAGCCGGTCTCGATGTTCTTAAATTTCTTCGTCTCAATGAATCTTGAATATGCCAATGATTACCCCTAACCAGAAATGAAAACCACGCGCTACAGCCTCAACGAAAGCTCCCTCGATTCAAAACAGAGTATCCGGTCAGACGTCTGCCAATCCTTGAGAGAGCCTTCGTTCAGGCTCCAACGATCTTAAATACTATAACGATAATCAAAGAAGCACAGATCAGAGCGCCGCAAAGCGCGACCACTCCCAGAAAAGTTAGCGTTCTCAATTTTCATCCCTCTCGCGCTTCGGCCGCTCTTGTTCCGCAAACTCTATGTCGGCGATCTCTTTTCTGATCTCGTCGATTCGTTCTTGATCGAGTTCGTTTTCCGGATCGCCGCTCGCATGAAGGCGAAGCAATTCGTAAAGCCGCCCAGTTGATAGATGGTTCATTCTGACCTCGCCTTTACAGCATTGAAAAATGGTTCCGTTAAGGGCTTTGCCCGGCCCGTCAGCTTACAGTTTTCGAGATAGTCCTGATAAGTTTCACACTCTGAAGCTCTCAACGGCTCATTCAAAAGCTTGCTGTCGTTCCGACGCCTGAACGGCGTTCCCAAACGAGAGGCTTCCATTTGACGTAGCGAAGTCTTGCTCTCGCCGGACATTAGTAAATCCTCTTAAGCGCAGCATCTAGTTCATTGTTTTTGTATCTCGGACTTTCCTTGCTCATTAGATACAAGATCAGCTCTAGAGCGTCCTCGTGGCGTTTCGAGAAGCTCGCTGAACTCTTGCCGGTCTTCCAGTTTGAAAGTGACTTCGACGCCTCGAGAAGTTCGTCAGTCGCAAAGTCCTCAATGAATCGACCCTTCAAATTCTCAGGATAGTTCGACGGGAATATCGTTTTAGGCGCGCTCGCAGGAGTGGTCGGACGTGCTTGAGATTGCGATTGTGACGCTTGCGCCGCCACGCCGCTCGCAAGATTGCCGTCGTCGTCGCCTTGACCGATGTTTGTCATCGCCGCGAGAGCGTATCGACGAGAGTAAGTGAGGCCAGAGCCCTGGCCCTGGCATGATTTTTTCTCATTGATGACAGGCAAGTAACTTCGCAGCCATTCGCCAGACGTGTGCATAAGCGTTGTAGCAAGTAGTACGCCGTGCTCGTCGGTCATCGGCTGCTGAATCACGACAATTCCCTCATCGAGCAGAATCATTTTCGTCGCATCGATCACTGATTCAAGGCTTGCGTATGAGCTTTTGAATGCTGGATTCTTCGAATCAAGCTTCGCGTGATGAATCTTCGCTTGTGCTTTCGCGAGAGCCGTCACGACCTTAGCGACTTGTTCGGATTGTAGGGGCTGGCTCATGCGATTACCTTCTTAGCCTTAGTGAGAATTGAATTAGCCTTAGCGACTAAGCGAACCGAGCGCCTGAGACTTGCACCCGGCACAATCTCGCCAGCCTTAAGCTTCTCAATGATAGCTTTCTTGTCTGGCTCTGGAGCGGGCGGCGGCTGAGGCGCTGGCATTCGCATGAGTCCGCTTGGAATCAGCGCAGCGTTTTCAATCACGACGCTCGCCGGATTATTCTGAAGCACAAGCCTTATCATCTCGCCAGAAATCTCGACTTCGCCGTTGGCCTGAAGGTTCGTGATGACATATTGGTCCAGCCATTCCTTGCGCTCAGCGACTCGCTTCTTGGCAGTCGTTAGCATCTTGATCATTTGATCAAAGCGAGATTCTTCCGAATCAAGCGCAAGTCTGAACGACTCAAGGCCATCGACCTTTTGCATGAGTGTCGAGAATAATGCTTCTTGCGCGGGCGTGATTTCGCCTTCGTTCTCGATCAGATCTCGAATCGCATCGCCGTTTGCGACCATTAGGGCTTTGAATGTCTCGCTCATACCATCTCCCAATCGTTAGAGGCTTTCGCTTTTGTGATCGCAAGATGATCGATGGCGCGTTCAAGCCTTTTAAAATTAAACTTATTGTTTTTCAAATAGTGAGACGAATCGAGCTTCACTAGCTCGTCGTGCATAGCGAGAATCATGTAGAGATCATTCGACAAAACCATCGAGTCGATTTCGATTTTGCCGTCTTCGCCGTCGCGCTTGAGCCAAACATCGACCTTTAAAGTGTAAGCATGACCGTCGACCACGACTGGCGAGGTGATGAGGTCGTCGATGTAGAGTTGAAATTCAGCCGTTGCGGCCTCAATCTCTTGAGCGTTTGAATGTAGTTCGTAGTCAGAATGAGGATTTAGGGCTCTCATGTACATCGGTCCTTTCAAATAAAAGGCAAAGCAGACCAATCAATTTCGAAATTGCTTTCAAAACTCAAAGCTGTGCTCTAACTGTTCAATTAGCTTGGTTTAGGCCGTTCGCCTCTTCCCGCTCGCTGTAACGAGAGGAAAGAG
>JBBRMC010000348.1:0-4706 GCA_038231055.1 Leptolyngbyales cyanobacterium | reverse complement strand
GCGCGTCAACCTCAAGCCGAACTGTGTTGCCCGACCGATGGCTATGACAGCCGTTATTTAGACTCGCTACCGCAAGAAATCATTGAGAAAGACTATGGCTGTGGCGATCCGACTCGCTATGTGGGGTCGGGTGAAACGGTCGTCGATTTGGGATCGGGTGCCGGAAAAAACTGCTATATCTTGGCGCAAAAAGTTGGTGCCACGGGACGGATTATCGGCGTTGATTTCAACGATGAAATGCTGAACTTGTCGCGCAAATATCTGAATCAGATGGGCGATCAATTTGGCTATCGCAATGTCGAGTTTGTGAAAGGCAAAATTCAAGATTTGGCGTTAGATCTGGATCTCGTTCAACAATGGCTGGATCAAAGTCCGATCGCCTCGATCGCGCAACTCGCCAGCTTTGAAACTGAGTGCGATCGCCTACGCCAAGAACAGCCTTTAATCGCGTCTGATAGCGTCGATGTGGTGATTTCTAACTGTGTGTTGAATCTGGTGCGCCCTCAAGACAAAGAGCACCTCTTTCAAGAAATTTTTCGCGTCTTAAAGCGCGGCGGACGAGCAGTGATCTCAGATATCGTTTGTGACGAAGATCCGACTCCCACCATTCTCAATGACCCCGAACTGTGGAGCGGCTGCATCGCAGGTGCTTTTAGAGAAGACGAGTTTCTCGAAATGTTTGAACGAGCCGGGTTTCATGGCATCGAGATCTTGAGCCGACAGGCAGAACCCTGGCAGGTGATTGATGGCATTGAGTTTCGATCGCTGACCGTCCGCGCTTTTAAAGGCAAACAGGGCGACTGCTGGGAACGCAATCAAGCTGTCATTTACAAAGGTCCTTGGCGGGCTGTGCAAGACGATGACGGGCACACTCTCTATCGCGGAGAACGGATGGCAGTCTGTGATAAAACCTTTCACCTTTACACCGATTCGAGTAGCCCTTATCACCGTGATTTAATTCCGGTGTTGCCTCATCATGAGATTTCTTTAGAGTCTGCACAACCCTTTAATTGCTCACGAGATGCCGTTCGCGATCCCCGTGAAACTAAAGGGTTAGACTATCGGGCAACTATCAAAAGTGAGGCAAGTTCTTCCTGCAGCACCGATAGCTGTTGCTAGATGAGTCTGAACTAGAGCATCGGCACTAGTTCAACCAAATCTAAGTAGTGCTGATGTTTCGCAGCCGTTCTTCAGAGAACCCAGTGAGTTGAGCGACTTGCTCGATCGACAGCCCAGACTGCAATAAATTAAGGGCAGCTTGCCGCAGTTGAGCTTCGGCTTGCTCAGGTCGTTCATTACAATTTGAGACGCTTAGATGAGCGCAACATAGGCAGAGACGATGGCAAAGTGTTTCCTCTTCATTGATCAGAGTGCTATTCTCGTGATTGCACTCGCCAAAGTTCTCTCGTTAAACCATTTCAGGTCTAGAACCTCATGCGCGCACTCTTACTCTATCCCCGCTTTCCTAAAACGATCGAGTCTTATGAGAAGGTTTTGAAGCTGATCAATCGCAAAGCGTCAATGCCTCCGTTAGGGTTGGTCACGGTTGCTGCTATCTTGCCCCAAACCTGGGAATTTAAGCTAGTAGACCACAACGTGCGAGAAGTGACAGAGGCAGAGTGGGACTGGGCAGAAGTCGTGATTATGTCGGCGATGATTGTGCAAAAGCCTGATTTGCTGGCACTCATTCGAGAAGCCAAACGACGCGGCAAATCGGTTGCGGTAGGAGGACCGTATCCGACTTCAATTCCTCAAGATTCGTTAGGAGCAGGGGCAGATTACTTAGTCTTAGATGAAGGGGAAATCACGCTGCCTCTATTTGTGAGCGCGATCGAGCGCGGCGATTCTCAAGGCGTGTTCCGATCGGAGGGCGATCGCCCAGATGTGACCCATACGCCTGTCCCGCGCTATGACTTGCTAGAGCTGGATGCCTACAATGCGATGTGTGTGCAATTCTCGCGGGGCTGCCCCTTTCAGTGCGAATTTTGCGACATCATTGTGCTTTATGGACGCAAACCACGCACCAAGACTCCGCAGCAGCTTTTAGCAGAGCTTGAGTGTCTCTATCAGTTGGGTTGGCGACGATCGATCTTTATGGTCGATGACAATTTCATTGGCAACAAGCGCAACGTCAAGCTGATGCTGCAAGAACTCCAGGGTTGGATGGCAGAGCGGCAATATCCCTTCACGTTTCTCACCGAAGCCTCAGTCGATTTAGCGCAAGACACCGAATTGATGAACTCAATGGTAGCGTGCAACTTCAAAGCGGTTTTCTTGGGAATTGAAACGCCCGACGAAGAGAGTTTGAAGCTGACCAAAAAGTTTCAGAATATGCGGAGTTCTCTGGTCGATGCGGTGCGCGACATCAATCGCACCGGGTTGAGAGTCACTGCTGGATTTATCATTGGGTTTGACGGTGAGAAGAAAGGTGCAGGCGATCGCATCATCGAATTCGTCGAGCAAACCGCGATTCCAACAACGACGTTTGGCATTCTCCAAGCGCTGCCCGACACGGCACTGTGGCATCGGCTGAAAAAAGAAGGGCGACTGCTCGAAATCTTGGGCGATGGCAGTCAGACCATGTTGATGAATTTCATCCCAACTCGACCCGTTGAGGAGATTGCTGAGGAATATCTTCGAGCGTTTTGCACGTTGTATGAGCCGAAGTGTTTCCTCGATCGAGTCTATCGATCGTTCCGTCAAATGACCGCGCCGCCGCGATTAGCTCCCAATAAGTTTCCCGGCATCATTGAGTTAAAAGCCTTAGCGTATATCGTCTGGCAGCAAGGCATCAAGCGCAATACCCGATTCATGTTTTGGCATCACTTGTTCAGCATTCTCAAGCACAATCCAACTGTGTGGGATCAATATCTAACAGTGTGTGCTTACGCAGAACACTTTATTGAATTTCGCGATCTCGTGCGTGAGCAAATGGATGCCCAACTCACCAAATTCAAGGTAGAAGAAGCCAGAAGAGATTTAGAGAAAAATGATTTAGAGAACGCATTGCTATCAAAGTAATCATCTAAATCGAATTGATTGGAGAACACGATCGACAACAAATTCACAAATCCCGTTGAGACACTTCATCGAAACGTCTCAACGGGATTTTCAATCAGTTACAGTTGCATCTAACTCGATCGCTAATTGCTATCCTTAATTCGAGTTTTACGCTCCAAAATCTCCTTTAACACTAAAGTGACAACCGCCAACAACGCCAACAACACGGCTGCTGAATATGCTGCCTCAGTCTCATACTGCTTATAGGTCTCTTCAACAAATAGCGGTAAGCTTTGAGTCTTATTAGCAATGTTGCCAGACACCACTGAAACCGCCCCAAACTCGCCCATCGCTCTAGCATTGGTGAGAATCACGCCATATAGCAACCCCCAGCGAATGCTCGGTAATGTCACGCGCCAAAACGTTTGCCACTCACTCGCCCCCAACGTCTTTGCCGCCTCTTCTTGGTCGGCTCCGACCTCTTCTAACACCGGAATGACCTCACGGGCAACAAACGGCATACTCACAAACACCGTCGCCAAAACCATTCCTGGAAGTGCGAACACGATATTGATATTGCCCGCTTCGAGAATGCCGCCAAACCAGCCACGTCGCCCATAGAGCAAGACAATCATCAAGCCAGCCACAACGGGGGAAATCGAGAACGGCAAATCGATAATGCTCAAGACCAATGCTCGACCCGGAAACCGACGACGCGCGATCGCCCATGCCGCACACAGCCCAAACACAATATTTAACGGCACTGCAATCACTGCCATCAGCAGCGTCAGACGGGCAGCAAACAAAAAATCGGGTCGTGTCAGCGTCTTAAAAAAGGGACCTACGCCTTTGCTAAATGCCTGCACAAACACATTGACAGCCGGAATGTAAAGGATGAAAGAGAGGTAGAGAACGGCGATCGTAATCAAAATCGCAGGCACCCAACTTCGCGGTTTGGTTGAAGGAGTTGCCCCCGCTTTGGGGACAGCCGCATTCAAAGATGAACCCAGATCAGCCATAACGTTTGCCCCAAGCTTGTAGGAAATTAATTGCAAGCAGCATCATTAGTGAGATCATCAGCAACACCACTCCGATCACGGTTGCTCCTGAATAGTCATACTGCTCTAATCGCTGAAAAATTAACACAGGCGCGATTAGATCTTTGAATGGTGTGTTAGACGCAATAATGACTACAGAGCCATACTCTCCAACTGCGCGAGAGAAGCCTAACGCAACGCCTGTGAGAATGGATGGAAGCAAGGGTGGCAAAACAACACGCCGAAAGGTTTGAAATTCTGAAGCCCCTAGACACCAGGCAGCTTCCTCAATATCTTTTTCCATTTCGATCAAGACGGGCTGCACCGTTCGCACTACAAACGGCAGAGAGATGAACGTCATTGCAACAAAAACCCCCAGCCGAGTGAAGGAAATTTTGATGCCAAACGGTGCCGCTAACGACCCAACCCATCCATTATTGCTGTAGATCGTCGCTAGCGTTAAACCAGCCACTGATGTTGGCAGAGCAAACGGCAAATCAACCGACGCATCAAATAGCCGCTTTAACGGAAAGTCATAGCGCACTAAAACCCAAGCGATCAGTGTTCCAAAGATGCCATTAAACAGAGCCGCCACCAGGGAAGTCGTAAACGTCACATCATAGGTTGACAGCGCGATCGGACTCGTCGCAATTCGCCAAAAATTAGCCG
>JBBRMC010000347.1:0-4723 GCA_038231055.1 Leptolyngbyales cyanobacterium | reverse complement strand
TAACTGGTCTACAATTCGCGGGTTTGCCCTCAATCTCTTCCGTGGGAATGGCTACGCTTCCTTAACGAAAGCCATTCGGATCTTGGGAAATGATTTGTCTCGATTGCTTTCCCTCTTAACAACGAATTAGCCCTACCCCAGAATGGGGGACTTAGGGGGCGAAAGATTTTGGCAATGACGGGATCGATCAACTTGTGTGTACACAGTAGCCTTCTAGGAGAGGGCTAGGGTGAGGGCGATTCAAAATCTACTGGAGTTTGGGTCGCCACGGTTTTAACGAGGGCAGCAGAATGTCCTAACTTGTTGCTCTTCTTTTACTCAAAAATGGGCGTTCAAATAGCAGAAAAAACAAATATGAACATCCTATGATTACAGGTATACCAACAAGGCAGAGGATAAATGAAGACATCCACGTTGCAAGTCCTAGAGGCTCTAGTAAATACTGCGATATTATCTGTAGTAAAGGGGCATGAATTAGATATAAGCTATAGGAAAATCCACCAATAAAGACAAGCGGCTTCCATGCTAAGACATCAAAAAACAAGCCTTTATGAGAAGACGATGCGGCTATCAGTAAACAGGAAAATCCAATACCTGCTATTAAATCTGTAATAACCCACAGGTATGCGCTACGCATTAATGTGTCGTAAATAACCAATGATATAGCAGCCAATAGCAAAGCTATGGTTTTACTGGGTAATTTCTTCCGAAGAACTGCAAAATCGGATTTCTTTGAGAAAGCGATTTCGGCTGATAACATACCTAATGTAAGTAAACCAATATAGTGAGGGCAGATACCCCAAGGAGTTAAATTGAAAGAGGATGGTGCAAGAAAGTGAAAAGATAGATACAAAACAAAGTAGAGCGTGAACGACAAGATGAGCGCTGATCCCGTGACAGCTAAAGCTCCAAAACGTTTCCATAATGCGATTAGTAGCGGAAAGAGAAAATAGATTCTCCACTCAACTGAAATTGACCAAAATGCGTGATTTATTTTTAGAGCAGTTTCCCGAAAAATGTCTTGAATCAGAAATAAATGGGTGATGATATCTTTTATCGATACGGGGATGCTGATATCCCAATGTGTGCCTGTAGGATTTCCAATCAGCGTCAGAATCAACAGGAGAGAAAGCGTCATTGCTAAGTAGTATGACGGCAGGATGCGCCGAAAACGTTTTTTAAAAAAATTGACTGTTCCTCCTTTGATTTTGCCATTATTACGAATTACAGGCAGCATTAAACAGAACCCTGAGAGAACAATAAATAAATCAACTGCATAATGTCCGTACTTAGATCCGTTCGTAATCGCGTAGATAAAAGATTTTACGAAAATATTTTTATATTCTTCAGAAAAGTCAAATTGCAATACAGCATGATGGAATACAACATATAGTGCAGCTAAACCGCGCAAAGAGTCGAGATAGTGTAAATGACTCGTTTCATGCTGAACCAACACTTCAGCCTCTGATATTTCATTTTTCATTTTTTGAATGTTTTAGATGGTTTGATTGTTAGAGCTTATTAATAACGGAAAGACTCATGTATCTGCTTCATCACAACTAGAACTTCATTGAGTCTTTACATTGCTGGCTTTAGCAACGCCTCTTTACATCTGTTCACCTGGGCTGTTGATGGCTGCAAAGGGCATTTTCAACTCTAACGAATCAACGGCGCATTATATTAAGTCAACCGTGAGGCAGAAAAAATGCAGTTTTATATAGTCGATGTGTTTGCGGAGGAGAAGTATGCAGGAAATCAACTTGCAGTGTTTCGCGGGGCAGAGAATTTAACTACTGAGCAGATGCAGCGCGTTGCAAAAGAGATGAACTACTCCGAGACGACGTTCATTGTGTCTAAAATTGTTGAAAACGGCGGCTATCCCGTTCGGATTTTTACACCTCAGCAAGAATTGCCCTTTGCAGGACATCCGACGTTAGGAACGGCATTTATTTTGCAGCAAGAAGTGATTCAAAACCCTGTAGAGACAGTGATGCTAAATCTGCAAGCAGGGCAGATTCCGGTAACGCTGACCTATCACCACAATCAGATCGACCTGCTTTGGATGCGCCAAAATTCGCCCAGGTTTGGACAATCATTTGAGCGAGAGACGATCGCCGCTATTCTCAATCTCAATGGGTATGAATTTGACGATCGCTATCCTATTCAAGCCGTTTCAACTGGATTGCCGTTTATCATTGCGCCGTTAAAAACGCAGCGATCGCTTCAGCAATCCAAAATCAATAAAGAACAATTATTCAATCTGATCCAATCTACAGAAGCCAAAGCGATTCTAGTTTTTTGCCCTGAAACTTATCACGCTGAAAATCAACTCTGTGTGCGCGTGTTTGTTGATGGATTAGGCATCCCAGAAGACCCGGCAACGGGAAGCGCTAACGGTTGCCTCGCAGCATATCTGGCTCACTATAGTTATTTTGGTGACGTTCCTGTGAATGTGCGCGTTGAGCAAGGCTATGAGATGGGCAGACCTTCGTTGTTGTTGCTCAAGGCGCAAAAAACAGGTGTCGATATTGAGGTGTCAGTCGGTGGTCATGTGGTGATGGTGGCACGCGGCGAGTTTGTCTAAATTTATTGCAAAAAGATTAGAAAATGCTGGACTTAAAAAAACGGTTACGATCGCACCTTCAAGAAATCGTTCGTGAACGAGATGCTTATCTGGCAACTGAAGGACACTTTTATGTTCAGCAATACATTCGTCAAGAGTTTAGCCAGTGGGGAATGGTTGAAAGCCACGAATTTTTAGTCAACACAAAACCACATTTCAACTGGATGTTGAATTTGCCTGCGTTGAATCAAGCGGATAAACCTCCGATCGTGATTGGTGCCCATTACGACACGGTGCCGGGTTCGCCAGGTGCCGATGATAATGCGACGGGAGTTGCGGTGCTGCTAGAGATGGCGCGGGCTTTTCACGCTCAACCTGCTCGATATCCAATTCGATTAGTGGCGTTTGACTTTGAGGAGACCGCTTACGATCGTGCCGGAAGCACCCATTACGCTCGTTCTCTTGCCAATCAGCCGTTACGTCTGATGATTTCTTTAGAGATGTTGGGCTATTGTGTATCCCATGCCAATTCGCAAACTTATCCAACCGGATTGAAGTATTTCTATCCCAATCAAGGCGACTTTATTGGATTGATTGGTAACTTAAAATCGCTTCCAGATTTGATTCACTTACGACGCAACATTCGTCAAGCCGGAGTCGGGTGCGAGTTGCTTCCGGTGCCCAATAGCGGCAAGATTTTGCCATTAACTCGTCGGAGTGATCACGCCCCTTTTTGGGATCGTGGCGATCGTGCCATCATGATCACTGATACAGCAGATCTTCGCAACCCCAATTATCACAAACCGAGCGATCGCTTAGAAACACTTGATCTTGATTTTCTAACCAAAGTTTGTCAAGGGTTAATCATAGGAATTCGCAGTTTATAATCCTCGTTTCGTGCCCATGATGCCCCTGGACATATCTCACGATCGAGCCAGTGAAGGAACCATAGTCATCCAAAAGGAATTTTTAGGCGTTCAACGGAAATAGCAACCTTCTTGTTACGTTCAATACTTTCCAGAAGTTTCTGACGTTGAAAGCGATTTAGTGCCTTCAGTTTCATCAACAATATCGTTAACGACGACATCAACCCTGTAAGGACAACATCAACTTATCAACGATGAAAGAGAAAGTGTTACTTGACACTCGATATACGAGCATGGAGGGACTCGAACCCCCGACCCTCAGAACCGGAATCTGATGCTCTATCCACTGAGCTACATGCCCTCGTCACAGTGGAATTATAGCACCGAAAACAAGAAAGCTGTTAGAGATTCACACGTTCTGGGGTCTCTGAGGCTAACTGACCTTCCCTATTAAGGATCGTGGATTAAATAATTTTCACGTTTCTAAGCGATGTCTGCCTTACGCTTCAAAATTATCATGGTCGAGCCAACAACCGGGCTGCGCGCCATCACCATTCCTTGCTGATTGGTGATTTCTAAGGTGCTGAAATCGAGGTCTTGCGATCGCTTCAGCAGTTCATCGCCGAGTTTGTCTTGTTGCGATCGAGGCAACCCATACCAACCATCATTGACTAAAACACTCAGACGACTTTTGCTAAAGCTCGGTTTAATCGACTGAATTAACCCACTAGAGTAAGGATCAGTGACCGCTACCACCTGATCTTGAATTGAGGCAATTAGCTTTTGCTCTGGAGTCAACTCCACGATCGGAGCCGCAGGTGCTTCGATGATCGGCGGTTCTGCAATGGGGGAAGGCTCAGGAGCCGCAACCACAGGTTCAGTGGGTTCCTCTACGGTGGGTTCAAGACTGACAGCAGGTTTCTCCGGTTCGGGGGCAGTCAACTCGGTTGGAATGGCGATCGGATCAGGGCTACCAAATTCGGGCTGAATCGGTTTAGGAGAGGGCGTAATTTTGGTGGGAGCCGTTCTTTCACTCGGCTGCGGAGCCACGGCAACCTTTGTAGGAGGTTTAGACGAAAATAAACTAGACGTTGTCCACAATAGGACGATGAGAACCCCTGCTACAAGGCTAGAAAGGGCACGATCGTTCAGGTTCTGGCTCACATTTTCTGGGAGACGCACCCGAATTTGGGTAATCAGTTTTCCCCAAAGCGGCACGAATCGCTGCCATAGGGTTTTGAAAAGCGGCACGACGCGCTCCCAACCCGATCGAAGCTGAGTTTGAAGTTTGGGT
>JBBRMC010000346.1:0-4732 GCA_038231055.1 Leptolyngbyales cyanobacterium | reverse complement strand
CCGAGGGTGGCGATGGCGTTGGTCGATTTGGAGAGCGCGTCGTCTTCGTCCCCGATACCGTCACGGGCGATCGGGCGATCGTTCGTCTGATTCGCACCAAGCCGACTTATGCCAATGGCAAAGTTCACGAACTTTTAGAGCGCTCTCCTCATCGCATTAGACCGAGTTGCATCGTTGCTGACAAGTGCGGCGGCTGTCAGTGGCAGCACGTCGATTATGACTATCAACGTGAGGCAAAACGCAATCAAATCGTCCAAGCTCTAGAGCGAATTGGTGGGTTTAAAGGCGTAGACGTTGATGCAGTTTTAAATGTCTCCGAGCCGTTAGCCTATCGAAACAAGGTGACTTATCCGCTCACTCGTTCCGCCACTGGGCAGGTGCAAGCAGGCTATTACCAAAAGGGCAGTCACCAGTTAATCAATCTCAATCAATGTCCGATTCAAGACCCGCGATTGAATCCCTTGTTGGCAGAAGTTAAATTAGACATTCAAAAACGTGGCTGGGGTATCTATGACGAGAAACTTCATCGTGGCAAAGTACGTCATTTAGGCTTGAGAATTGGACGGCATACGGGAGAGATGCTGCTGACTTTAGTGTGCAAAGATGCAAACCTAGTGGGATTGAATGATCAGGCTCAAGACTGGCTTGATCGCTATCCTAATCTTGTCGGAGTTTCTCTAAACGTAAACGGTGCCAAAACCAATGGCATTTTTGGTAAAGAAACTCGCTGCATTGCAGGGCAACCCCACTTACACGAGCGATTTTTGGGCTTAAAGTTTCAGATTCTCCCCGACACGTTCTTTCAAGTTCACACCGAGCAAGCCGAAGCTCTGATGCAGGTGATTCTAGATCAGTTAGATCTAAAAGGCACTGAGACCTTTGTGGATGCTTATAGCGGCATTGGTACGTTGACTTTGCCGATCGCTAAAAGCGTCAAAACCGCGATCGGGTTAGAAGTCCAACCTGAAGCGGTCGAGCAAGCCCGTCTCAACGCCGAACTGAATCATCTCGAAAATGTCACCTTCCTAGCTGGAACGGTCGAGACGGGTCTACCTGCGTTAGAAATCGAACCTGATATCGTCCTTCTAGACCCGCCTCGCAAAGGGTGTGATGGCTCTGTAATTGAGACGCTTCGCCAGATGAAACCGGAGCGCATCGTTTATGTAAGCTGCAATCCGGCGACGCTTGCCCGTGACCTCAAATTATTCTGCGCTGATGGTGCTTATGAGGTTCAGCGAGTGCAACCTGCTGACTTCTTTCCGCAAACTGCCCACATTGAGTGCGCTGCTTTCTTGAAGCGTGGAGAAAGTAAAGTGTAGGGTGATAGGGTGAATGATCGTCAACCTCTGCGTTTGTGATGAAGTTTAGCAAAATTATTGAGAAACTTGGCTCCTCGGTTGAGGCTCATAGTCTGACCTTTGACCCAAATAATGATCCTGAGATTAAAGGCGTTGCAGCGATCGACGATGCGATTCCTGGCACGATCAGCTATGCAGAAAGCAATAAGTTTGCTGGATTAATTGGCTCGACTGCCGCAAGTGCCCTCATCCTGCCGCCTAACGAAGACTTACGCGCCAATGCCGTTGCCCGTAAAATTCCTTGGGTGGCGGTTCATCAGCCGCGCCTTGCCTTTGCTCAAGTAATCGCGCTCTACTATCAGCCATTTAAACCTGCGCCTGTCATTCATCCCACGGCAGTCATCGATCCAAGTGTTCAGATCGGTGAAGATGCTTCGATCGGTGCCCATGTTGTCATTCACTCTGGGTCAAGCATTGGTGCAGGTGTCGTGATTCACGCCAATGTTGTGATTTATCCCGACGTGCAGATTGGAGATCGTACTGTCTTACACGCCAATTGCTCGATTCAAGAACGCACTCGCATCGGGGCTGACTGTGTGATTCACTGCGGTGCGGTCATTGGGTCTGAGGGGTTTGGATTTGTGCCCACTCGTGAAGGTTGGCTCAAAATGGAGCAATCTGGCCATACCGTGCTTGAAGATGGCGTTGAAGTGGGCTGTAATTCTGCGGTCGATCGTCCCGCCGTAGGCGAGACTCGCATTGGTCGCAACACCAAAATTGACAACTTAGTGCAAATCGGTCACGGTGTAAAAGTCGGCGAAGCCTGCGCGTTTGCGTCGGGTTGCGGTCTTGCAGGCGGCACTCAAATTGGCAACCGCGTCATTCTCGCCGGACAGGTCGGCGTTGGTAATAACGCCAAGATGGGAGACGGCTCAGTTGCTTCTGCCAAAGCGGGCGTTTTAAAAGATGTACCACCTGGACAGACCGTTTCAGGCTATCCTGCCATCGAACACAAGGTTTTTCTTAAAGCTTCTGCCATGTATCACCGCTCATATGAGATGTATCTCTCAATCAAGCAAATTAAAAAGCATTTAGGCATCAACGATTAAGTGATCTAGATTTCCACTCGGCTAAAGCAGGAGACCGATCGACAAACAAATCTGGGATTCGTCTTTAGTTCTTTCACCGTCTTTAAACGTTCAAACGGAGCGAATCGACCCTTGCGGTATCTGCACAGCGCGCCTGATACTGTTTGGATTTAGCGCAATCTTTGGGAAGTCTTAACGCCAATTCAGCACCGCAAATTTCCTCCAAGCGTGCCCGATTTTGTGGTCGAACTCCGATCGACAACCGACAGTCTGCAAGACTTGCAGAACATCTGCTGAAGTTTTGAATCTTCCAGTTGGCTTATCAGGCGAAGGTGCTCTGCCTGAATTTGTCTTAAATTTAGAGCTTTTTGAGGATTAAAGCGGTTTAGGTATCATGCCCAGTCGATCGAGCAACCGTTCATCCTGCGATCGCTCCGGGTTCGGAGTCGTCAACAACACTGCCCCCGTAAAGATCGAGTTCGCCCCCGCCAAAAAGCACAACGCTTGCAGTTCGTCGCTCATCTCTAGTCGTCCGGCTGACAGTCGCACCATCGCTTTGGGAAACAGAATTCGAGTTGTGGCAACCATGCGAACCAGCTCGATCGAGTCGATCGCAGGCGTGCCCTCAAGCGGAGTTCCGGCTACTGGCACTAAGCAATTAATCGGCACCGATTCAGGTGGAGGATTTAAGTTTGACAGCGCTTCTAACAGATCTAACCGATCTTGAACCGATTCTCCGAGTCCGACAATTCCGCCACAGCAAACCGAGATACCAGCTTCGCTGACAGCGCGAATCGTTTCTAAGCGATCGTGATAGGTGCGAGTCGTCACAATTTTCTCGTAATAGCTAGGTGACGTGTCGAGATTGTGATTGTATGCCGTCAGCCCTGCTTCTTTGAGCTGGTTTGCCTGATGAGGTTTGAGCATTCCCAACGTGCAGCAGACTTCGAGATCCAGCGCGGCAACCTGACGCACCATCTCAAGAACTCGATCGAACTGTGCCCCATCCCGCACTTCTCGCCAAGCTGCTCCCATACAGAAGCGCGTCGATCCAGCGGCTTTTGCAACCTGAGCTTCCGCTACAACTTCTTCTAAATCCATCAAAGGTTCTGGCTTCAAATCTGTTTGGTGATGCACGCTCTGAGCGCAGTAGCCGCAATCTTCAGGGCAAGCCCCCGTTTTGATACTACTGAGCGTGCACATCTGCACTGCACGGGGATCGTGATGCTCTCGATGCACTCGCTGCGCCTCAAACAGCAAATCGGGTAAAGACTGATGATAAATTTTGGCGATGGGAGCGATCGAAGAAGTCAGCATAGATATTCAAACGTCTGGGAAGATTCAAAATGCCTAGCTATTTAGATTAGCAGTCTAGCAGCGTCTAGAAAATGCAAAAATTCTGATCTCTGACCCAGTGATACAATTTCAATCACTATGCCACGGTCAACTCCTTCCTCCCAACTGACTCGACCTACCATCACGCTCACTGAAATGCTGTGGGCGTTGACGGGATTGTTGCTGACGATCGGGGGCACCCTGCTTAAAGCCTCCATCACCGACGTGCCGTGGACTTGGACACCGCAAACGGTTCCTCTGCACTTTTTGGGCGTGAGCTACCAGATCGGAGCCGTGTTGTTAGTCGGCTGTCTGGGCGGAAAGAATGCGGCAGTCATTTCCCAAATTGCTTATTTGTTATTAGGGCTAGCCGGGTTTGAGATCTTTAACGACGGAGGCGGAATTCACTATTTCAGTAAGCCGAGTTTTGGCTATCTGATGGGCTTCATTCCGGGAGCCTGGATATGTGGGTATCTTGCCTTCAAAACGCCTCCTCGCCCAGAATCTTTGGCATTTAGCTGTTTCTGTGGGCTATTGGTCATTCATCTGACTGGAATCTTCTACCTGTTTTTGTCCTATGGCTTCAAGTGGACAAGTGCAGACTCTCCATCATTGTGGGATGCTTTAAAGACTTATTCTCTCACGCCACTACCCGGACAATTTGCTGTCGTCTGCGCGGTCACGCTGCTGGCGTTTGTGATGCGTCGCTTAATGTTTTATTAGTTCTCGATCCCTCCCCTGAATGCTCAAAAACCGTTTTTTCTGGCTGGCTGCGATCGTAGGTCTTATCCTCGATCGCCTCACAAAACTGTGGATTGTGAAAACCATGATGCTCTCGCAATCCATTCCTCTGGTGTCAGGTGTTTTTCACATCACCTATGTGATCAACAAGGGAGCTGCATTTAGTCTCTTCCAAGGTAGCGTGTGGCTGCGGTGGCTCTCTCTCGCAGTTAGCCTTGGCTTGATGGCAATGGCATGGTTTGGTCCCCGGTTTGAACGGTGGGAGCAATT
>JBBRMC010000345.1:0-4734 GCA_038231055.1 Leptolyngbyales cyanobacterium | reverse complement strand
TTCTCTCGTCTATCTCTCTAACCTTCCGCCTCAAAGGGGTCTATCTGCCTGAATTCTCAATCGAATCTGTTTAAAAGCAGTGGATTCTAGAGATTGTCAGCCGTTGACCATTGATTTGTGGGGCGGTTGAATCGGGGAAAGGGATCAGCGATCGAGCTAACCAACTTCTTTATTAAGAATGGTGAAACTTTTCAATTAGGGCGATTCTCCAAAAGAAAAGGCACCTCGAAAGGTGCCTGAAGCGTTTATAGAGTTTGTCTGTTATTGAGCGGGTTTGGCGCGGCGCTGACTCTTGTATTGCTGCATCTGGCTGCGCTGCTCTTGAGTCAACACACTCTCCATTTGACTGCGAGACGCTTGTCTGATCTGCTTGATTCTGGCTTTTTGGTCAGCACTCAAATTGAGAGACTTCCAACCCTGACCTCGCTTCATGCCTTGACCCCGATCGGTTTGAAGTTTTGCGCGCTGCTCGGCGGTGAGAACACCTTCAATCTGCTGACGGGTGGTTTCACGAATGGTCTTGAGTTTCGCTTTTTGATCGTCGGTCAAATTGAGTCGATTCTGCTTCTGCATTCTCTGACTCACTCTAGGAGCAGTCGGTGCAGTGGACTGAGCCTGAGCCACTAAAACAGGAGCCGCAGAAAGCAATAGCGCGATCGCTCCGGGTAGCAATAGAGAAAGTTTTTTCATGGAGATTGAGGTTCCTAGAGTATCAACAAGCTAATTGAGTAGCTTCTGTATCATTAGACGAAGACTCGATCGAGAAGGTTCAACTCAATTTGATCAGGTTCACTGGCGATCGAGGGCTGACTTGTCATATTCGATCACGCCATAGTCGAGTTTGATCAGGCGATCAGCAACGTGAAAATAGTGATCGTCGTGGCTGATCACAAAAATAGTTTTTCCCTGGTGCTTTAACTTTGATAAAAACTCAGTGTAGAAAAGCTCTCGAAACATCGGATCTTGGTCGGATGCCCATTCATCAAATAAATAGATCGGACGGTCTTCTAGATAGGCGGTGAGGAGACTTAAGCGTTTTCGCTGTCCTTGAGAAAGGTCTGTGGTTGAAAGCCTGCCATTCGCGATCGTGACTTTGTGATCAAGATGCAATTGTTTGAGATAAGCCTGAGCCTGAGCATCTAGATCTGGATTATCGATGCCGAGGAGCCGATCGAACAAATAGAAATCGGCATAAATTGCAGAAAAGTGTTGCCGATACCATTCGCGGTTGTCTTGGGTAATCAACTGTCCGTCTAAGCGAATTTCACCCGCGTCAGGACTATAAAGTCCCGTTATTAGCTTTGACAACGTAGACTTACCACTGCCATTCCCCCCGACTATAAAGACCAATTCTCCTGGTTGAAAAGCAAGATTAATTGGACCTAAAACAAAATTACTCTCTTCTCCCGATCGATGATAGTGGTGGGTGATGTCTCGAAACTCTAAGCGCTGCCAATGGCGATTGACCGCCGCCGGAACGATGCTTGATTCTGATCGATTGCGAAGCGCCAACCCCAAAAGGTCGATTTTTTCAAGAGAGACACTCGCTTGACTCAGCACAGGCAACTTTGAGACGATTTTCTCTAAGGGCAACGTTGCGTAAGTAAAAATTAGGACGTAACCCGAAAGTGTCTGCAACGGAACCGACAACACCTGAGGCAACGCAAACAGCACAAACCCGATCGCAAAGAAAAAGATCAGCCGACCCCAACTACTCGCCATCGAAAACAAAATCAACGCATTGACGTTATGACGACGATAACGGGCAGAAGCGAATTCCAGATCATCCGATAAGAAGGCTTGGCGGCGATCGTAGTGCAGCTTAAGTTCTTTAATGCCATCAGTGATCGTGCGAAAATGCTTAAACAACTGGTCTTGATCCTCACGCGCCAGCTTTAGAAATCGATATCCCCGTTTGAGCATCACCTGCGTAGTGATCATGGCTAACAAAAATAGCCCCATCACCATTGCAAATCCTTGCCACGAGAGCCAGCAGATATAGGCAAACGACCCGACGATCGTCGCTAAATCAATACACAAATAGGGAAAAAGCGCGACTGCACTGGCAACCGCATTTACATCCTCAGTTAGCGTTGCCAGAATGCGAGCGTTACCCAACTGTTCTAAATGGCTCAACTCTGACGAGAGAATCTGCCGACTCAACCCCAATCGCAAATTAAATACAGCATTCTGTGACAACTGCACCAACGCCACCTGCGAGATCACACTCGTCACCAACGAGATAACCGCTAGCTCAACAAAAATGCCCGCGATCGCACCTACCGCACCCCCTGATCCAATGGCACGACTCGTCAGCGCAATCAGTGCCGCACTGCTGCCCCCACTAATAAATCCTGTGAGAATCGCGATCGCCACCATGCCGCGAGAAGACCGCAGTAGAAAGGAAAGTAATTTCATTCGAGGGACAGTGAACAGGGAATAGGAGCCAGGGGTCAGCTTTTCAGCCTAAAACCTGAAACTCCTCTGTATTATGAGCAACCATGGGTAGATTTGGGCAGTGTAAAGTCAGACAATTGCAATCTAGACGAGTGCCTTTGTGTTTTCTAAAGCACCTAACGAATCTCACTTAGGCTTGATGCCGCCCATTCTCTCAGAAGGGAACACTCAAGCATTAACCCTTGACTCTACCCTGCAAGAGTTGCCTCTCTATCAATTTCAGGCAGATCTGAGTTGCTTAGGAAGTGATGTAGCGCAGGTGTTTGAGCAACATCCTCTCCTACCCGGAGTGATATTGGTCGAACAAGAGCGGTTTGTTGGTATGATTTCGCGGCAACAACTGCTGGAGTATTTGCTGCGTCCTCACGGCGTGGAGTTATTTCTTAAGCTGCCGTTGCAGGTTTTGTCAAGCTATGCGCCCAAATCTTGGCTCATCTTGGCGAACACCACGTCCATTTTGAACGCGACACAGCAGGCATTGCGACGATCTCCCGAATGTTTGGCAGACCCGATCGTGGTTCAACACGAGTCAAGCTATCAACTGCTAGATATTCATGCTCTTAACATCGCCTGCTGGCAGATTCGCGGCGTTGAGACTCAGGTGAGATATGAGCGGCTTCAACTGCAAATGCTGCAAAGCGAAAAAATGGCAAGCCTGGGGCGTTTGGTCGATGGAGTCGCTCACGAGATTTTAGATCCGGTAAGTTTCATCTGGGGCAACCTCACTCATGTGTCTGCCTATAGTCAAAGCCTACTAGCGCTGGTATCGGCTTACCAAAAAGCTCTGCCGCAGCCAACGCCTGAGATTGCCCACATTCAAGACGCGATCGAGCTTGACTACCTGCGAGACGACCTCCCCAAAACCCTACATAGCATCAAAACGGGCGCAGAACGCTTATCCAAATTAGTCAACGGTCTGCAAAATTTTTGTCACATCGACGAAGTGTATCTCAAACCTGCTGATTTGCACGACTGTATAAATGGTGTGTTGCTGCTGCTCAAAAGCCGTATAAGCAGCGAGATTGAAATCGTCAAACATTATGGTCAGTTACCGCCTGTTCCCTGCTTTGCCGGACAATTGAGTCAGGTGTTTATGAATATTCTCAGTCGCTCAATCGATGGGTTGCTCAATCAAGCAGTGAGCGATCGTCTTAGCGCAGAGTTAAACGTTTGTAATCGTTCTTCTAAAATCCGTCCTCGCATTACGATCTCAACGGATCTGTGTACGTTGCGTGAGAGTGACACCCGCTGGGTTTCAATCCGTATTTCTGATAGTGGCTCTGGCATCACTTTAGAGACTCAGAATCAGCTAGTTGAAGCGTTTGCGAGTGATCAACCCTTCGCTAAAGAAACCAGCCTAACGACTAGCTATCGCATCATTACCGCTAGACACGGTGGAAAGTTCAGGGTCTATTCTCGCACTCACACGCCTGATGCGGATACTCCAGAATCCACGGGCACAGAGGTTGAGATTTTGTTGCCTGTTGCTTAGGAACGTGGATTTATTCAGGTGCAACGTCTCACCCTCACCCTAGCCCTCTCCCCAAAGAGCTACCGTGTACACACAAGTTGATCCGATCCGTCATTGCCAAAACCTTATGCCCCCTAAATCCCCCATTCTGGTGGACTTTGAGATGAAACGAGGTTTTAGAGGTCAAGCCATTTATCTTATTCAAAGTCCCCCAATTTTGGGGGATTTAGGGGGCATAAGCCGACTCAAACGAAGCGACGAGGACTTGTGTGTACACGGTAGCCCCAAGGCGAGGGAACAAGACTCTAGCTCCCTTCTCCTTGGGGAGAAGGGTTGGCGAGGGCTTCGCCCCACTTCGTGAGGAGGGCAGAAGACGCTCACAAGTCTTACAGGTTATTTAATCCACGCTCCTTAGCTCACGCGATGGGCAACTTTTTCGATGACCTTCACCCTAAATTCCTATCCCGTTTTAGGTGGCGTTGCTCACCGCGTTTAGCTCTCTAAATAGTCGCCGTCGAGCAAGAATGAGCCTTTGGCAAATCGCACCCCCCAATAACCACCGGGACGGCGATCGACCACGATGCCCTCTTCGCCAATGTGAATTACGTCAGGGGGGCGCAACATCGGCATGGGGTCAGCCGTCTTCACATAAGGCGGAAGCGCGACTACACGGACTTTAGAACCGATCGGAAATTCTTTAGGCATAAATCAATCCTAATCTCAGTCATCGTGATTGGACTGTCTTTTGGGTTGAGATAGATGATTAGTTTAGCGCCATCCACTGACTGACTAACATTCCTAAAACC
>JBBRMC010000344.1:0-4744 GCA_038231055.1 Leptolyngbyales cyanobacterium | reverse complement strand
CGCAATCGCTTATGTTTAATTTCCTCCCAACTTGCAAGGAAAAAAGCGGACGATCGAGCCATTGCCTGATAGTCAGAATTAACAATTGCAGCTTGATCACTAGGCAGTAGCGGCAGGGATGGAAGCCAGAAGACTTACAGAATTTGCGACAGGCAAACCTGGATGAAAAAGATGCCCCTACAGTATCTTTGACAGCAGCAAAAGCAATGCTGAATGTGCCGTCGTGGTTGATCTTAAGCTTGGTGAATCAGACAACGATCGACGGTTGCCACCACCGATCGAGACAGCGCATTAAAGTCCTAGCCGCCCTCTAACCCAAACACAATCTTGTGAGTCAGCGTCAAGCAATAGTCTGCAAACACGCCATAGTCTTGAGGCTTGAGAGAAATATTCGCTAACGGGTCATCGTGATTGGCATCATAGCCCGCACTGACGATTAACAAATCGGGTTGGAAGTCAGTCAAAAATGGCATGATCTTTGACTCAAATAATGGCTGATAATCTGCGATCGTACTTCCTGCTTCCATAGGGATATTCAATACATTGTTGTGCAATCCCCGCTCGGTTGCCTTTCCTGTACCGGGATATTGAGGCGACTCGTGCAGTGAACAAAATGCAATATTGGGATGGGTTTCAACGATCGCTTGAGTGCCGTTGCCGTGATGCACATCCCAATCGAGAATGGCAACGCGATGGGCACCGTGATCGAGAGCATAGAGAGCCGCGATCGCAGCATTGCTGAGTAAACAAAATCCCATGCCTAAATCACGAACGGCATGATGTCCGGGTGGTCGCGCTAAGACAAAACTCGGCTCTCCGGTCGTCAACGCTAACTTTACGCCATCGATCCAAGCGTTGACTGCCAGCAGTGCCACCTCAAAACTGCGCGGCGACACAGGGGTATCTCCGTCAATATGACCGCCACCGCGATTGGCTAACTGTCGGATGGCTTCGATATAACGGCGATCGTGTGCCTGCTCAATGAATGCTAGGGGCGATCGCTCCTCAACAGATGTGGGTTTACGCCAGTCCAATTGATCTGCCCAAGGTGCTGCCTTGAGCGCTTGCTGAATTGCTGTCAAACGCTCTGGTTTTTCGGGGTGAAAATAGCCCGTTTCATGAAGCAAGAATTCATCGGAGTAAATGATAGGGAACGTCATAAGGTTTAAGCCAAGCGATCGCCAAAATGAGGGCTAAAATTCATTTCTATTTTGACTGTTAAAACTCTAAAATCGGTCGTTTATCAAACACTGCAATCAGGTGAACCTTCTGGATTGAATGAATCCCTTCATTCTGGATGAGTCCATAATCGATCAAGGGATTGATACAAGAGGAATTCAGGCTGTATTCTCAGAACTGATCGCTCGTCTGAAAATAACTTTTTCAAACTGCATTTCAGCCACTAGAATTGAATCTTTCAGCACAGAGAATCTTCGATGTCTCTGATGATACTTAGTCGTCCCGACTAATGACGGGATATGTTAAAATCTTAGTAATAATCGGCACTGGTTTGGCACGCTTAACTCTTGAGTTTTAGCCTCTTGTGTCGATCGTCAAATTCAAGCTTGCAGTTTCGGAGTTTTTCGACCTATGACCTTCTCCCAGGAGATGCCCACCGAACGGATCGTTCCTACCGATCTCCGAGGCGAGATGCAGCGATCGTACCTGGAATACGCGATGAGCGTGATTGTGGGTCGGGCACTGCCAGATGCCAGAGATGGCTTAAAGCCTGTCCATCGTCGCATTCTCTACGCCATGCACGAGTTGGGCTTAACGCCTGAGCGTCCCTTTCGTAAATGCGCCCGTGTAGTCGGGGAAGTGCTCGGTAAATATCACCCCCACGGCGATACAGCAGTCTATGATGCTCTAGTGCGGATGGCGCAAGACTTTTCAATGCGCTCTCCCCTGATTAACGGTCACGGCAACTTTGGCTCGATCGACAACGATCCGCCCGCCGCAATGCGATATACCGAGTGTCGCCTGACCACGTTAACCAGCAATGCCCTGCTGCGAGATATTGAAGCCGAAACCGTCGATTTTGCCGACAACTTTGATGGCTCTCAGCAAGAGCCAACGGTTCTTCCGGCGCGACTTCCCCAACTGTTGCTCAATGGCTCATCAGGGATCGCCGTTGGCATGGCAACCAATATTCCGCCTCACAACTTGGGCGAGTTGATCGATGGGTTGACGGCGCTGATTCACAACCCAGACATCACCGAGCTGGAGTTGATGCAATACATCCCTGGTCCTGACTTTCCGACGGGCGGGCAGATTTTGGGTCGATCGGGCATTCGTGATGCTTACACCACCGGACGCGGATCGATCACCATGCGTGGTGTGGCTTCGATCGAGACGATCGAACATCGCGGCAGACCCGATCGAGAAGCTATCATCATCACCGAGTTACCCTATCAAACCAACAAAGCCTCGCTGATTGAGAAGATTGCTGAGTTAGTCAACGATCGTAAGATTGACGGCATTTCTGACGTGCGAGACGAGAGCGATCGTGACGGAATGCGGATCGTGATCGAACTGCGGCGCGATGCTTATCCGCGTGTGGTGCTCAACAACCTTTACAAGCAAACCCCCATCCAGTCAAACTTTGGGGCAAATATGCTGGCATTGGTGAACAACGAGCCACAGTTGCTCACCATCAAATATTTCCTTGAAGTTTTTCTGGCATTCCGCATTGAGACGATCGAACGTCGGACTCGCTATCAACTTCGCAAAGCTGAAGAACGCGATCACTTACTGCAAGGATTGCTGATTGCGCTATCTCACCTCGATCGCATCATTGCTATCATTCGGGGTGCTGCCGATGCTCCAACCGCACGACAAGAACTGATCGAATCCTATGGGTTGTCAGAGTCTCAAGCTGATGCAATTTTGCAGATGCAACTGCGTCGCTTAACCGCGCTAGAAGCTGAGAAAATTCAGCAAGAACACGACGATTTGCAACTTCAAATTACCGACTTGCAGGATATTCTGGCTCGACGCGAACGAGTGCTTGCCATTATCGCAACTGAGGTTACTGAACTCCGCGCTACTCAAGCGACTCCGCGCCGCACCGTGATCGAGCAGTCTGAAGACGAGCTTGGCGACATCGATTTGATTGCCAATGAAAAAGCAGTGATTTTGCTGACAGAGCAGGGCTATATCAAGCGAATGCCCGTGGATGCCTTTGATTCGCAGAGCCGAGCCACCCGCGGTAAATCAGGAGCGCGCATCAAAGAAGACGATGCCGTTGAGCACTTCCTCACCTGCTGCGACCACGACAGCATCTTGTTCTTCAGCGATCGTGGTGTTGTTTACCACGCCAAAGCTTACCAGATTCACACTGCATCGAGAACAGCGCGAGGAATGCCGATCGTGCAACTGCTGCCGATTCCTCACAATGAGAAAATTACGTCCATTATTCCCGTCTCAGAATTCAGCGACAATGTGTTTTTGGTGATGCTCACTAACAAGGGCTATATCAAAAAAACTGCGCTGTCGGCGTTTGGCAACATTCGCTCAAACGGGCTGATTGCTATCTCCCTCGGAGAAGGAGATCAACTGCGCTGGGTGCGGCTTGCCTGTGTTGAAGACAGCATCATTATCGGCTCAAGTCAGGGTCGATCGATTCACTTCCGCGTTAACCATGAGCAACTGCGTCCGTTAGGACGAGCGACTCGTGGGGTACGATCGATGTCGCTTCGCAAAGGTGACAGTCTAGTAGGCATGGCGATTCTTCCTGGTCAAATCGTGGAAAACGTCGCCCAAGCTCAAGAAGCGGGACTGATCGACGAGGATGTCGAACTCAACGATGAGGAAGTCATTCTTAATGAGGATGGATCTGAACTTGATGGGTCAGAACTTAAAGCTCCGTCTGGTCCCTGGATTTTGGTGGTCACTACAGGTGGTTACGGAAAACGGGTTCCGGTGACTCAGTTCCGCTTACAAAATCGGGCAGGAATGGGCATCGTCGTCACAAAGTTTCGTAAAAAGGGCGATACTCTCGCGGCATTGCACATCGTCAATGAAGGAGCAGAGTTAATGATGATTACTAACCGGGGCATCATTATTCGTCAAGCCGTAGATGCGATTTCGTCTCAGTCGCGTGGGGCGACGGGTGTGCGAGTGCAGCGACTAGATGAAGATGACGCGATCGCTGCTGTCGCGATCGTGCCTCTGACGGGAGAAGCCGAAGTGATTCCGGCAGGTGTTTTAGGAGATAGCGCCATCGAAGTCATGGCGACTGAGGTTGCGTTAGAGCAAGTAGACACGATCGAAGATATCATCGCTGACGATGAAGAAGAGTAATCGCTAGCTGAATGAACGAGCGATCGCTTAAATCTTAAATAAGAGGCAGAGAAACCAACACTCCGTCTCTTATTTTTTTAAATTTATGATGATGGAGTTGATATTGATCCATCATCATAAGTAATGATGATTTTCCCAACGCCGTAGAGACGTTTCGGTGGAACGTCTCACCGCTTTTGCCATGACGCAGAGCAGTCCATTACATTTCACGACCCAGAATTAAAATTAATCACCATTCGCTAAAGGGATGATTAACCAGATTGGAATTGTAATAACGTGCATCATGAGAAACGTCTTCACCCACCCAGTCAGGTAGCCCGATCGCTTGATCAGCATTCTCTAGCTCAACTTCTGCAATGACTAACCCCTGGTTTTCGCCTAAAAATTCATCAACCTCCCAAGTCAGCCCGTTCAGGTCAATCTTGTGGCGATATTTTTCAAT
>JBBRMC010000343.1:0-4747 GCA_038231055.1 Leptolyngbyales cyanobacterium | reverse complement strand
CGAGTTTGCGGAGCATTCTTAGCAACGTTTGGGGATGGTTCTAAATCAACTGAGGTGGGTGTGAAGCGATCGAGTGCCTAACGTCAGAATTAGAAAAGAACTTGTCAATTCTACTGGCATGACCAGGCTAGGGCGAATAAGCGCGATTAAATTAAGTCAGCATTCATCAGAGCGGTAGGTTTTAGGAATTCTTGTGAACTTTAAAGTCGGGTCTGCCTAGATAAATCATTCAAACAGCTAACGGTTTTAAAACTCAAGTGCAAAAAAAAGCTCTGATCACAGGACTCACAGGACAAGACGGCTCTTATCTCGCTGAACTTCTCTTGACTAAAGGCTATCAGGTTTTTGGTCTGGTTCGTCGCTCTAGCTCTGGTAAGGTCGATCGCATTGGTCACCTCTCAGGCGATGTCACGATTCTCTCAGGCGATTTGCTGGATCAATGTTCGCTGATGGACGCGATCGAGCAGTCTCAACCCGATGAAATCTATAATCTGGCATCTCAAAGCTATGTGCCCATTTCTTGGACTCAGCCCGCACTGACGGCAGAATATACAGCGTTAGGCGTGTCTCGATTATTGGAGTCGATTCGTCGCTGCCACCCTAGCTCACGGTTTTATCAGGCTTCGAGCAGTGAGGTGTTTGGTCAGCCCGATGAGTCGCCTCAAACTGAGCGGACTGCCTTTCGTCCTCGTAACCCCTATGGCGTTGCCAAAGCCTATGCTCACTGGATGACCATCAACTATCGCCAGCAGTATGGCTTATTTACCTGCTGTGGGATAACTTACACGCATGAGTCACCGCGTCGAGGCACCGAGTTTGTGTTTCGCAAGATTACACAGGGAGCCGCGATGATCAAGCTGGGGTTGGCAAGTGAGTTGAAACTAGGCAACTTAGAGGCGCGTCGTGATTGGTGCTATGCCAAGGATGCGGTTTATGCGATGTGGCTGATGCTTCAGCAAGATCAGCCCGATGACTATATTATTGCGAGTGGCGAGACGCACTCAGTTAAAGAGCTGGTGGACTGTGCCTTTCGGTGTGTGGGACTGTCTTGGCAAGACTATGTTTCGGTTGATCCTTCTTTTTATAGACCCGATGAAGCGGTGCAGCTTGTGGGTTCGATCGACAAAATTCGTCAGCAGTTAGGCTGGCAGCCTCAATATCCGATTAAGCAGTTGGTGGAGTTGATGGTTGACCATGATTTGAAAGAGTTGACCAGTTACGGGCATTGAGTGAGGTGCTTTCAGACGAAAGGTTCGGCAGGGTTGATTAAATCAGGAAAAAGTCGATTAGGGAAATTGTGAGAAGGAAACGCTGAAAGCTTATACACTGCTATTGACGTGAATGGCTCAGGGCGTGTCTCACCAGCTACTCATCAACCTATCGTTTTTGGCAGATAAGCCGACGGGTCACACGGTCTATGCGAGTAATCTACTTCCCCATTTGAGGGGTTTAGATCCCATTTTGCTGACTTCACAAACGTTTCCGGGCGATCGCTGCTACCCAATTCCAACCAATTTGACCCCCGATCGAGGCGGAAGAGGGCATCTTTCACGGCTTTTGTGGACTCAATTTAAGCTGCCAAACCTTTATAAAACGCTAAAGGGAAGCTTATTATTTTCTCCCATTCCTGAAGCTCCTTTGCTCACAGAACTTCGTCATGTTGTGACCTTACATGACTTGATTCCGCTTCGGTTTCCCAAGCGTTTTTCTCCTCGTACTCCTTATTTCAACTATTACATTCCTCAAGTTTTATCTCAAGCAGAACAAATTATTTGTGACTCTCACGCAACGGCTCAAGATGCGATGAGTTTCTTTAATATTTCTGCTAAAAAAATAACTGTTATTCCTCTAGCGTATGATGCAGAGCATTTTCGCTGTTTAAACTTACCGACTCAGAACTATTTTTTATATTTAGGTCGTCATGATGCTTATAAAAATCTAGAACGAGCGATCGAGGCTTTTTCTAGATTGCCCGATCGCTCTAGCTACGAATTTTTGATTGCAGGTCCGTTTGATAATCGCTACACGCCTGACTTGGTTGATCAGGTGACTCAATTAGGCATGACTGATCAAGTCAAATTTTTGAGTTATGTTTCTTATAAGGAGTTGCCGATCTTGTTAAATCAAGCGATCGCGCTCGTGTTTCCGAGTCTATGGGAAGGATTTGGACTGCCTATTTTAGAAGCGATGGCGTGCGGAACTCCGGTGATTACGTCAAATCTATCGTCTATGCCCGAGGTGGCGGGCGAAGCCGCACTGCTGATTGATCCCTATGACGTGGGAGCGATCGCGGATGCGATGCACCAAATCAGCCGCGACTCTCGCTTGAGAAGCCAACTGCGTCAACTCAGTCTTGAGCAAGCCCATCAGTTTAGTTGGGCAAAAACCGCAGCAGCCACGGCTGAGATTTTGAGCCAATATCTGTGAGAAATCAGAGTGATTTCCCATCTTTGCTCAATCGCGCGAAATTAGCAGCACGACCCCACAAATAATTAACCCCATGCCAATGACGCGAATCAGCGGAACTGACTCGCCGAAAATAAATCTGCCCATCAGAACAGCGAAGATATATTGCAGCGCCACCGCAGGACCTAGCACACTCAGTTTCACGCGTGTCAGCAGCAGAATATAGAGAATCGCACCCATCCCATAAAAGACGAGACCGATCAGAAGTTCTGGTGTGGTTACAATGCTCAAGACATGACTTAAAAAGTTGCCTGCATTCACCCGTCCTAGCTTTTGCGCGCCTGTCTTTAAAAAAAACTGTCCGCCTGTGCCTGCGGCGATCGACATCAAAAAGAAAGCAAACTCTTGAAAGTTCACAGGTTGTCCTTCGGTGAGAATGGGTCTGAGATTTTTAGAAGCGCGATCGCCCCCAACAGTTTACAGTAGCGGCACATGCGGAGATTTGTTAGGGGAAAATCAGAATTTTGTAGGTTTCTGGGGTTGGAGTAATGGCTTGATCGACCGCCTTCGCTAAATCTTTGAGGGGATAGCGATCGCTGACCAAGGCATCGACATCAATGCGATGATTGAACACGATCTCAGCCGCTAGGGACTGAACCCGATAAGACGAGCTATAGCTTCCCATCAAATCAATTTCTCGTCGATATAAAACATTGGGATTGATCGGAATCTCTAATTCATCGGGAAACTCAGCAAAAAAGAGAATCTTGCCTCCTTTGCGGGTGCAGTCTAGCGCTTGGAAAAAAGCCTTGTCACTGGGAACTGCCAACAAGCTCACATCTACGCCCATGCCTTGGGTGAGTGCCTGAATTTTGTTCACCAGGTCGGGATCACGAGCATCGAACGCAGCATCGGCTCCAACGCTGAGAGCTTTTTCCATGCGAGAGGGCATCAGATCGGTGGAGATTGCCCGCGCTCCAAAATATTTGACTAGCATGATGAACATCAGCCCGATCGGACCTGCCCCCGTCACTAAAACGGTCTGCCCTGGGGCGATTTGCGCTTTTTTGACTGCCTTTAAGCAGCAGTTGGTCGGCTCAACAAAACTGGCTTGCTCAAAGGTCACATCGTCAGGAATGATCATCAATCCTCCATTGCGAACAATGTGACCGGGGACTTTTACAAACTCGGCAAAGCCGCCGCCACTCGGCGCAAACCCGGCTGTGGTGGTGATGTTTTTGTAGACCTCACACATGGAAAAGTTTTCGTTGAGGCAGTAGGCGCAGTGCATACAGGGGATGTGATGCAGCACGACGACGCGATCGCCCGTCTGCCATTTTTGCACATCAGACCCGACGGCAGCGATCGTGCCAGCCGTCTCGTGTCCAAAAATTCGCGGTGGTTCATAGAGGGGATATTTAATCTTTTTAATATCTGACTGACACAAGCCCACGACCTGAACCTGCACCAAAATTTCATCCGCTCCAATCTCTGGAAGCGGCACGTCTTCATAACTAAGCTGATCAACACCGCGAAACACCTGCGCCTTCATCAGTCAAATCCCTTGAATAACTCTCCGATAGTGACTTTACCATTAGAGATCGGGGAGCCGCACGACTATAAGACAGAGAACGTCGCCCGATCGAGGTTTGACGTTCTCAACTGGATAGTCCATGACTCCCCAACTTTTATAACTGGATCGTAGTTTTGTCGTGCAACTCCTCTAGTTGAATGAGGGAACTGTTACCGATGACAATATTGAACTTTATCAAAGACCGTTCAATTTGATATCCCGGCAACACTCGCACAATCTGATACTCGGTCGTTAAATCACTGGTGCCATCCCATTTGATCAATGCCAGTTGATTGGATACAATCTCACTCAGTTGTGAAACAAACTCTTCAACGTTGTCGCTCACATCCAAGACAATGCCAGACGACACAAAGAGATAACGCTCTTGCAAATCCAAAGTCACACCAACTCGATAACGTTTTTCGGTTGAGCATCGCAACTCAACGGTGAACGAAATCGAGTCAGGAATCACAGTCCTAACTCCCATAGTTTTTGTCCTCTCGATTAATTCAAAGAGGACAAAAATACTGATGTCTCAGATATTTGGTGTAAGTGAAGGACGTATGCAGGATCTTGATTCCAGCCTTTCAAGATCCCATCGCAAAGCTGACGGTGTACAATCATGAACGCCTCCTGAGTTAGTTACGTTAACTAGGGATGGAAGTCCTCGGAGTCTGATTTCGTAGATCAGGCTTCGGGGCATAACTCCATCACTGCGATGTATTCTACAAGAGTTTTTTGTTTTTTGGAATGCTGATTTTTTGAATG